>JBBILK010000279.1:0-4632 GCA_037444965.1 Actinomycetota bacterium
CCCTGAAGGGCTCGAGCGGCGACAACACGCTCGACGGCTCGGGCGGCAACGACACGATCTCGGGCGGCTCCGGAAACGACAACCTGATCGGCAACATCGGCACCGACCTGCTCTCCTACGCCGCCTCCGGGAGCGGCGTCACCGTCGACCTCCTGAACGGGACGGCGACGGGCGAAGGCAACGACACGCTCGCGTCGTTCGAGAACGTCACCGGCTCGAGCAGGAACGACACGATCCGCGGCAACGGTGGTGCGAACACGCTCAACGGCGGCGGCGGCAACGACACGATCGCCGGCCGCGGCGGCGCCGACAGGCTGCAGGGGGTCGCCGGCGACGACACCATGGACGGCGGGGTCGGCAACGACACCCTCGACGGCGGCGCCGGAAACGACACGGCCAGGGGCGGCGCCGGGTCCGACACCCTGAAGGGCGGCAATGGCGCCGACACGCTGCAGGGCGGCGACGGGCCCGACACCCTGAAGGGCGGTGCCGGCGACGACGACGTCTTCGGCGGCGCCGGCAACGACGCGCTCTTCGGCGGCGCCGGGAACGACCTCCTGAACGGCGACGGCGGGAACAACAGCTGCAACGGCGGCCCAGGCGCCGACACGCTGACGAACTGCTGAACGCCGCACAGCGCTCCTCTAACGCAGAACGGCCCCGCGGAGCGGGGCCGTTCTGCGCCGGGCCGTTTCGGCTTGGTATCCCCCGAACGAGCGTTGAGGGCATCGCCGAGATCGACGATGACGGGAGAGACAAGCCCCCTGCGAGGAGCAACGATGACGCGACCCACCTCTGCCTTCCGGTACCTCTCGCTCGCCGCTGCGCTCGCCGCGCTGGCGACGCTCGCCACGTTCACCGGCTCCGCGGCCGGTGCCGGCGGCACGGTGGTCACCGTCACCTCGTCCTCGCGGGTGTTCACGATCGTCGACGCCTCGAACCGCGCGCTCCTCGGCGAATTCGAGGACGACGAGGAGGCAGCGGAGCCCGAACCTGTCCTCGAGACTGGAGCGGGCTTCCTCGCGGCAGACGCTCTCGCCGCCGAGCCGGAGCTCTTGCGGGCGTTCCAGGCCGCCGGCCGAAACGGCGTCCCCGAGTGGGCGCCGCGCGTGCGCGACGCCCTCGCCGAGCAGGGCATCCCGTTCTCCGCCGAGCTCCTCTCCTCGGCGGAGGTCAACATCTCCGACGCCGCGCGGCCGCTCTTCCCGCTCGGCGCGCACCCGAGCTCCCTGTTCGGGCTCGGCGTCCTCGAGGCAGGCGAGAACGCGTTCCTGCGCAGCCTCTCGGCCGAGGAGCTGATGCTCCAGGTCTGGCCGCTCTACTACCGCTACTACCACCGCGCCGCCGGAGCGTCCGTTCCGGCGGGTCTCGAGCCGGGCCTCAGCTTCGGAAACCAGCAGCGTGTCACCTGCGAGGCTGGAACCGACGGGTGCATCGAGGGCTGGACCTTCCAGTTCTCGCCGGTCCGCAGCTCGGACGCGTACGCGCGCTGGCTCGCCTACGGGTTCCCCGGTGCCGACGGTGAGGGCCAGCACAACGGCTACGTCGTCGACGACGGGCTCGGCTGGGCCTACAGACCGCTGACGGGCGAGTTCTTCAAAGTGAGCGACGGCGGCGGCTGGTGGTACGACATGTGGCGCAAGATGAACCTCGAGCAGATCATGTCCGGCCAGATCGGGCCCGAGGACTTCTCGACGCCCTGGGAGGACGTCGTCAAGTTCAAGCTCGGCTCGCGCATCGCCGCCGCGGGTGTCCTCAAGGATCCGTCGATCTGGTTCGCGGGCGAGTACGAAGGCTACGCTCCGAGCGACCTCGAGGACGAGACCCTCGACCGGTACCGCGCCCTGATCGCCGGAGAGTAGGCGCCGCGGGTCGCCCACCGTGCGGCGCCGCCTCGGTCTCGCGCTCGCCACGCTCACCGTCGCGCTCTGGGCTGCCGCGACCGCCCAGAGCGCAACCGTGCCGGGTGACCTCGTCCTCCGGCTCGATCCTGCCGCTTCCGGTGCCCGGGCCGCGGCGCTCGCCGACCTCGTCGGCGGAGAGGTCGTCGGCTCGCTGCCGCAGCTCGGTGCCTACCTGATTGACTTACCCGATGGCTCGGGCCCGCTCAGCCCCCTGCTCGACCTGCTCGGGCGCCAGGCGGGGGTTCGCGGCGCAGCTCTGCCGCGGGAGCTGCGGCTCCTGGACGACCCGCTGCAGGCGTCCCAGTGGCACCTGAGCACGATCTCGGCACCGGCCGGGTGGGCCGTGACCCAGGGGAGCAGCGGCGTCTCGATCGCGATCGTCGACACCGGTATCGACTACACCCATCCGGATCTCGCCGGGAAGGTGACGCTCGGGCCCGACTTCGGGTCGGGCGACTCCGATCCGCTCGACACCGACGGGCACGGCACGCACGTCGCCGGCATCGCCGCGGCGATCCTCGGCAACGGCGCCGGCGGCGCCGGCGTCTGCCCGGCCTGCCAGCTGATGGCGATCAAGGTCTTCCCCGACGGCTCGGGGTCGGCATTGGACTTCGACGTCGCCCAGGGCATCATCTGGGCCGCGGACAACGGCGCCGACGTCATCAATCTCAGCCTCGGCGGCCCCGGCGCCTCGACGACGCTGCGCGACGCCGTCGACTACGCCTGGTCGCACGGAGTCGTCGTCGTCGCTGCGGCCGGCAACTCGGGCGACGGGACGACGAGCTACCCGGCCGCCTATCCGAACGCGATCGCGGTCGCGGCGACGACGAGCTCGGACACTCGGGCGAGCTTCTCGACCTACGGCTCGTGGGTCGACATCGCAGCTCCCGGCGTCGCGATCCTCTCGACGATCCCCGGCGGCGGATACGCGTCCTGGAGCGGCACGTCGATGGCGACGCCCGTCGTGGCCGGCGCGGCCGGGCTCGCGTTCGCGGGGCTCTCCGGGGCGACGAACACGTCCGTTCGCTCGGCGCTCGAGGCGGCCGTCGTCGATCTCGGAGCTGCCGGGCGAGACGTCTACTTCGGGGCCGGCCGGGTCGACCTCTCGAAGCTGTTCCCGACCGCGCCTGCTCCAGGCGGGACGCTCGCGATCACGACCAGCTCGCTGCCGAACGCGACCGTGAGAACGGCGTACAGTGCGACGTTCGCAGCAGGTGGCGGCACCCCGCCCTACACCTGGTCGATCGCGTCCGGCTGGCTGCCGAGAGGGTTCGGCCTCGGCTCCTCGACCGGCACGCTCGCCGGGACGACGCTCGCCACCGGGACGTTCTCCTTCACCGTCCGGGTCAGGGACGCCGCCGGCGGCATCGCGACACGGGCATTCACGCTCACCGTCTCCTCGACGCCGTCGGGAGGCGGCGGAGGCGGCGGGCAGACCGGCGTCGACCTCTCCGGCGCCTGGACGTCGGCGAGACGGAATACGAAGGGCACGCCGGGAGTCAGCGCGGTCTTCGCGCTCACCGCGACCGGAGCCTCCGGCACGGTCGTCCCCCAGGTCGCCGTCCGCTGCACGCTGCTCAGCTCGACGGGAGCGACGCTCGGCGAGCAGCTCGTCACCGTCTCGTCGCTCGGCGTCGGCCAAACCCGCTCCCTGACGCTGCAGTGGCCCGGGCAAACCGGATCCGGCATGACCGTCCGCGCGACGATCGACCCGGACGGCCTCGTCACCGAGACGAACGAGTCGAACAATCTCGCGACCCGCGCGGTCGCGTAGACCCGGCCGGTCAGCTAGCCGTTTCTCTGCGCCGCAGAGGAATGGCCTAGTCCTCGCGCAGGAACGCCGGAACCTCGAGCACGTCCGGCGGCACCTCGAAGCTCTCCCCGGGCTTGCCCTCGTGCTCGGGCTCGCGCGGGCGCGCGCCCCGTTCCTCCGGACGCTCGCGCCGCTCGCGGCGGTACCGCCCGTCGAAGCCGGTGGCGATCACGGTCACGCGAACCTCGTCGCCGAGCGCCTCGTCGATCACGGCGCCGAAGATCACGTTCGCGTTGCGGTCGGCGGCGCCGGTGACGACCTCGGCCGCCTCGTTCACCTCGAACAGCCCCAGGTTCGGGCCGCCCGTGATGTTGAGCAGGATGCCCGTCGCGCCCTCGACGGAGGCCTCGAGCAGCGGCGAGGACACCGCCGTCGTCGCCGCCTCGGTCGCCCGGCCCTCGCCGCTCGCGCTACCGATGCCCATTAGCGCCGAGCCGGCGTCCCGCATGATCGTCCGCACGTCCGCGAAGTCGAGGTTGACGAGACCGGGGATCGTGATCAGGTCGGTGATCCCCTGCACGCCTTGGCGGAGGATGTCGTCCGCCATCCGGAACGCGTCCACGATCGACGTCTGCTTCTCCACCACCGAGAGCAGCCGGTCGTTCGGGATCACGATCAGCGTGTCGACCTTCTCCCGCAGGTTCTTGATCCCCGACTCGGCCTGATCCGCCCGCTTCTGGCCCTCGAACGTGAACGGCCGCGTGACCACGCCCACCGTGAGCGCTCCGAGCTCGCGGGAGATCTCGGCGATCACCGGCGCCCCGCCTGTCCCCGTGCCGCCACCCTCGCCCGCGGTCACGAAAACCATGTCCGCGCCCTTGAGCGCCTCCTTCAGCTCGTCGCGGCTCTCCATCGCCGCCTAGAACCCCACCTCCGGATCGGCGCCGGCGCCGAGACCTCGCGTCACCTTCGCGC
>JBBILK010000280.1:0-4611 GCA_037444965.1 Actinomycetota bacterium
GAGAGGCCGGCGTCCTAGGCCACTAGACGAATGCGCCCCGAACGAGTCCCGGAGGCCTCGGCCTCCGGGGGAGGCTTCCGGCGAACCGGAAGTCTAGCCCCAGCGTAGCGGATCCCGCGCGGGTGTCGAGCTCAGCAGGCCGAGCCGCTCGTGAAGCCGACGAAGACCATGGTCAGCCGGCCTCCCGGCTTGAACCGCGTCGGCGAGATGTCGGTGAACGTCTTGCAGCCGCGGTAGCGGGCGGTGAGCCGGTAGACGCTCTCGCCGCTCTCGAGCTCCACGATCTTCAGGCGGTCGCCGTACTTCTCCTGCAGCTCGCCGACACCGCCTTTCCGGTACAGGCAGGGGCTGCCTCCCGGGAAGCAGAAGTTCCAGCCCGAGATGCCGATCAGGCGGACGCGGCTCGGATGAGCGAAGACGTCCCGGTAGACGTCGAACAGCGGGCCCGCGTCGGGCCCGTACTGCATGAAGCCGTTCTGGTTCTCGTACAGCGGCGCGCCGAGCTTCGCGACGACCTCGGCCCGGGTCATCCCGAGCCTGATGCCGGCGGCGCCGCGGCCCGGGTTGATCGTTCCCGCCGTGACCGTCGCGGAGGCACCCGCCGGCGCGGCCAGGAGCAGCACGGCGGCGAGCGCGAGCAGGCGTCTCACGCCGGGCATGCTAGACGCGCGGCCGGCCGTGCTGCCTGCCCCGGACGGGTGACCCCATCGGTACTTCCCCGCATCGCGGATCGGGGTCTGCTCCGATGCCCGCAGCCGAGCCTCGGCGTACCGTGGAAGTATGAAACGCGCGCTGTTCGTGCTGCTCGTCGGCTCGGTCGCGGTCAACGCCGCGCTCGGCATCTACGCGCTGCTCGCCGGGGAGTTCGGCGACCTCGAGGCGAACATCCTCTACACGTCGCTCTCGGTGTCTGCCGCCGGCGTCCTCGCGCTCGCCTGCGCGCCCGCCTGGGAGCGGAGGCTCGTGCCGCCGCTGCCGCGGGTCGGCGTCGCCGCGACGATCGCCGGGCTCGCGTTCGCCGTCGCGGTGATCTGGCTCTCGAACCCGCCGGAGTGGCTCGAGAAGTCGACGTTCACGCTCGTGGTGGCGGCCGTCCTCGGCGCCCACGGCAGCCTGCTCGCGCTGGCCGGACTCGCCGGGCGCTTCCGGTGGGCGTTCGGGGCGTCAATCGCGACCGGGCTCGCCCTCGGCGCGATGATCGTCTCCGCGCTGTGGGTGGAGCCCGACAGCGACTGGTACGGGCGGGCGCTCGGCGTCGTGGCGGTCCTCTTCGCCGCGTTCACCGTCCTCGTCCCGATCTTCCACCGGGCGAGCCGTGCCGAGCTCGCGGCGCTCGGCGCCGCCGAGTCGCCCGTCCGCCACTGCCCGAGCTGTGGACACCCGCTCGCCGCGGCCGCCGAGGAGGAGGTCGTCTGCCCCGGCTGCGGTGCGCGCTTCACGGTGCGCTTTCTCGGAGTCGCCGCCCGCGCCGCCTGACGGCCGATGGCTGCCGCTCCGAACGGCGGGCGCGTGCTGATCGAGCTCGAGGGGGTCTCACGCACGTACCGGCTCGGCGAGGTGACCGTGACGGCTCTCGCCGACGTCGACCTGCGGATCGCGGGAGGCGAGCTCGTCGTCGTGCTCGGGCCGTCCGGAAGCGGCAAGACGACGCTGCTCAACCTGATCGGCGCCCTCGACACGCCTACGAGCGGACGGATCCGGGTCGCGGGGCGGGAGCTCACCGGCGCGTCGCGCCGCGAGCTCGCCGGCTTCCGCCGCGCGACGGTCAGCTTCATCTTCCAGACGTTCAACCTGTTCCCCGGTCTGACCGCGCTCGAGAACGTCCGCTTCGGAGTCGACGTCAGCGGCCGCGGCGACGGGCGCCGGGCGGTGGAGACGCTCGGGCGGGTCGGCCTCGCGGAGCGGCTCGACCACTTCCCGCACGAGCTCTCGGGCGGGGAGCAGCAACGGGTGGCGATCGCCCGGGCGCTCGCGACCGGCAACCCGATCCTGCTCGCGGACGAGCCGACGGGGGAGCTCGACTTCCGGACCGGCGCGCAGATCCTCGAGCTGCTCCACGAGCAGACGCACACCTCCGACACCGCCGTCCTGATCGTCACCCACAACCGGGAGATCTCGCGGGCGGCCGACCGCGTCGTCGAGCTCTCGAGCGGCCGGATCGTCTCCGACGGGCCGCCTCCGGGCGGCCGGGCCGAGATCGCCGACCTCCACTGGTAGGGGGCGGCGGTGGGCTTCTGGCTTCGCTGGTCGGCCCGCGACCTCCGGCAGCGCCGGCTCCTGGTCGCGGCGATCGCCCTCGTGATCGCGATCGGCACCGGCCTCGCCGCGGGCCTCGGAAGCATGGAGAGCTGGCGGGTGCAGTCGAACGACGCGAGCTTCGCCGCGCTCGCCTACCACGACCTGCGGCTTAGCCTCGTCGAGGGGAGCTACGCGGAGCGAGGCGAGCTGCTCGCCGTGCTGGATTCGCTCCCCGACCCGGGCGTCGTCGCCGCCGCCGAGGAGCGGCTCGTCGTCGCCACCGAGATCGACGCCTCCGAAGCCGGCAGGACGCTGCTCACGCCCGGCGAGCTCGTCGGCGTCGACCTCACGGACGGCGGCCCCGGCGTCGACCGGCTCGCCGTCTACGAGGGCAGGGCACTCGCGCCCACCGACGCCGGCGCGGCCGTCGCCCTGCTCGAGTTCACGTACGCGGACTTCCACGGGCTTCCCTCCACGGGCTCGTTCGAGGTCTCGGGCGGGCGCCGGCTCGACTACGTCGGTCTCGGCACCTCGCCGGAGGAGCTCATCGTCGTCCCGCCCAGCGGCGCGCTCCTGGCGGTCGCGAACTACGCCGTCGTCTTCACGTCGCTCGAGACGGCCCAGGAGCTGTCGGGCCGCCCGGGGGCGGTCGACGAGCTCGTGCTCGCGCTCGCCCCGGGCACTGATCCTGCCCTCGTCGAGGCGGATCTCCGGCGGGCGTTCGAGGAGCGCCTCCCCGGCCTGGGAATGACGCTGACCCGCGGGACGGACGAGCCCGCGTACCGGGTCCTGTACGAGGACGCCTCGAACGACCAGCAGCTCTGGAACGTCTTCGCCTTCCTCGTCCTCGCCGGCGCGGCCCTGGCCGCGTTCAACCTGATCGGCCGCGTCGTCGAGGCGCAGCGGCGCGAGGTGGGGATCGGCATGGCGCTCGGCGTTCCGCCGCGCCTGCTCGCGCTGCGCCCGCTGCTCTTCGGCGCCGAGATCGCGCTGCTCGGCGTGGCGTTCGGGATCGGGATCGGCTTCGCGATCAACGCCGCGCTCCGCTCGCTCCTCGCCGACGCCCTGCCGCTGCCGGTGCTCGAGACGCCCTTCGAGCCGCCGGTGTTCGCGCGCTCCGCCGCGCTCGGGTTCGCGATCCCGTTCCTCGCGACTGCCTACCCCGTCTGGCGCGGCATCAGGATGAGGCCGGTCGACGCGATCCGGATCGGCTTCCGGGCCGCGAAGGGCGGCGGGCTCGCCCCGCTGCTGCGGAGGCTGCCCCTGCCCGGCTCGACGACCGCGCAGATGCCCGTCCGGAACACGCTGCGCACGCCGAGGCGGACGCTGATGACCGTGCTCGGCCTCGCCGCGGTCGTCACCGTCGTCGTCGCCCTCTTCGGCATGCTCGACTCCCTGGACGCGACGCTCGGGCGGATCGAGGCCGAGACGCTGCGCGCGAGCCCGAACCGGCTGACGGTCGCGCTGGAAGGCTTCGTGCCGGTTGCCGCAGTCGAGGCGGCCCTGGCCGAGGTCGAGGCGGTAGGCAGCACGGAACCGCTGCTGCGGGTGCCGGCGACGCTCGTCCGCGGCGACCGGGAGGTGGACGTGGTGCTCGACCTGATCGACCCGGGCGGGCCGCTCTGGCGGCCGAGCGTCAGCGCCGGGTCGTTCGGCGCCGGGAGCGACGGAGTCCTGATCGCCGAGAAGGCGGCGGCCGATCTCGGCCTCCGTCCGGGCGACACGGTGACGCTCCGCCATCCGCGCCGCACCGGCCCGGCGGCGTTCGACATCGTCGAGACGCAGGTCGAGATCGCGGGCCTCCACCCGAACCCGTACCGCCTCTTCTCCTACCTCGACTCGGGCCAGGCCGGCCTGCTCGGGCTCGAGGGCACTGCGAACGCCGCCTGGGTCGTCCCGGCGGCGGGGTACACGCCCGAGGACGTGGCGAGGGCGATCTTCGGGCGGCCGGGCGTCGCCTCGGTCCAGGCCGTCTCGGCCACGACCGACGCCGTCAGGGACGCGATCGACGACTTCACCGGCATCCTCCGGATCACCGCGGCGGCGATGACGGCGCTCGCGCTGCTGCTCGCCTTCAACTCGACGAGCATCAACGCCGAGGAGCGCGCGCGCGAGCACGCGACGATGTTCGCGTTCGGCCTTCCCGTGCGCGCCGTCGTGCGGATGAGCATCGGCGAGAGCGTCCTCGTCGACCCGGTCGACGAGCCACGCGCCCGGCACCGCGGGGTCGGGGGTGCCGTCGATCTCGCCACGCACCAGGCGCACGACCGGCGAGCCCGCCTCGTTCAGCGCGCGCATGAGCGCCCGGGCGTCGTCGGCGCCGAGATCGCGCCACCACGTCTCGGCGATCCAGTCGGGGTACGAGTGCTTGAG
>JBBILK010000281.1:0-4584 GCA_037444965.1 Actinomycetota bacterium
AAGGCGAACCTCGAGCACCGGATCGTGTCGATGAACCAGCAGCCGCGCTTCCGCCGCGTCGTCGTGCCGACCGAGCAGGTCGTGGAGACGAAGGACGGCCAGAAGGTGCAGACCGAGAAGCGCGTCCTCCCCGGCTACGTGCTCGTGAACATGAACCTGACCGACGACTCGTGGTCGGTCGTCAAGAACACCCCCGGCGTCACGGGCTTCGTCGGGTCGGGCGCCAAGCCCGTGCCGCTGTCCCAGTCGGAGGTGGACCGCATCCTGCACACCGCGACGGCGGCGGAGCGGCCGCGCGCGATCGCTCAGTTCGAGCTCGGCGAGTCGGTCAAGGTAACATCCGGCCCGCTCTCGGACTTCGACGGAGAGATCGTCGACGTCAACGCGGACCAGCAGAAGCTGAAGGTGCTCGTGAACATCTTCGAGCGGCAGGTTCCCGTCGAGCTGTCGTTCGACCAGGTGAAGAAGATCGATTGACTGACGAACGGGCTGCGCCCGCTCGTCTAGAAAGACAGGCCAATGGCGAAGAAGGTTCTCACGATCATCAAGCTCCAGATTCCCGGCGGGCAGGCCAACCCGGCGCCGCCGGTGGGTCCCGCGCTCGGGCAGCACGGGGTCAACATCATGGAGTTCTGCAAGGCGTTCAACGCGCAGACCGCCGACCAGCCCGGTCGCATCATCCCGGCCGAGATCACGGTCTTCGAGGACCGGTCGTTCACGTTCGTCACGAAGACGCCTCCCGCCGCGGTCCTGATCAAGGAGGCCCTCGGCCTCGAGAAGGGCTCCGCCGAGCCGAACCGCAGCAAGGTCGGCCGCCTGTCTCGCGACCAGTTGCGCCAGATCGCCGAGACGAAGCTCGTCGACCTGAACGCGCGCGACGTGGAGCACGCGATGCTCGTCGTCGCCGGGACGGCACGGTCGATGGGAGTCGAGGTGGAGGACTAGCATGGCGCAGCACGGAAAGCGCTACCGGGCGGCCCGCGCTCTGGTCGATCGCGAGCGTGTCTACTCGCCGCTCGAGGCGATTCGACTCGTCAAGTCGACCGAGGGTGCGAAGTTCGACGAGACGATCGAGACGCACGTGAACCTCGGTCTCAACGTGCGCCACGCCGACCAGCAGCTGCGCGGCACGCTGATGCTCCCTCACGGGACCGGGCGCGAGATGCGCGTGGCCGTGTTCGCCGAGGGCGAGAAGGCGAAGGAAGCCGAAGATGCCGGTGCCGACGTCGTGGGCGGAGCCGACCTCGCCCAGCAGATCGAGGGCGGCTTCGACGAGTTCGACATCGCGGTGGCGACACCCGACCTGATGGGCGTCGTCGGTCGCCTCGGCCGGATCCTCGGGCCACGCGGGAAGATGCCGAACCCGAAGGCGGGAACCGTGACGTTCGACGTCGGCAAGGCTGTCCGTGACGCCAAGGCGGGCAAGCTCGAGTACCGGACCGACCGCGGCGCGAACGTGCACATCCCGATCGGCAAGAGGAGCTTCGACGAGCGTGCGCTGCTCGAGAACTACGCCGCTGTCGTCGAGGAGATCGTGCGCGCGAAGCCCGCGGCCGCCAAGGGCCGGTACATCCGATCGATCACCGTCGCGACCTCGATGGGTCCCGGCGTGAAGATCGACCCCCAGAAGACCCGCGAGATCACCGCCGAGCTCGAGGGGGCGCCGGCCGCAGTCTGACCCGAAGACCACGCCCGTCGCCGAAGACAGCCGGCAGGCGAGATCGGCCCCTCACGGGGTCCGACCCGCCAGAAGCCCGGCCGAGGCGGCCGGTTCCGAGCTCGCGCCGGACACCACCGGCTCGATCGGAATACGGCCCGCCTCAGGCGGGCCGTATTCCGTGAAGGAGGTGCACAGATGCTGAGAGAGGGGAAGGAGCGGGTCGTCGCCGAGCTGATCGAGCGGCTCCGGACGGCAACGACGCTCCTCGTCGCCGACTACCGCGGGCTCACGCACGCCGAGCTCGACGCCGTGCGATCCGAGCTCCTGCAGCACGGTGCCCGCCTGTCGGTCGTGAAGAACACGCTGACTCGCCGGGCCGCCGATGCTGCCGGAGTCGACGCCCTCGACGAGTTCCTCACGGGTCCGACCGCGATCGCGTTCGTGACCGACGGCGACCCGGTCGCGGTGGCGAAGACGCTCTCGGAGACCGCCCGTGAGACGAGAAGGCTGACGCTGAAGGGCGGCCTGCTCGAGGGCAGGGCGATCGACGCACGAGCCGTGAGCGACCTGGCGGCGCTCCCGCCGGCCGACGTCCTGCGTGGCCAAGTGCTGGGCGTGATCGTCGCTCCGCTGACGGGCCTGCTCGGGCTCGTGAGCGCGCCGCTCCAGGATCTCGCCGGGCTCGTCGACGCACGGATCAAGCAGCTCGAGTCGCAGGGCGAGCCAGGGGCAGCCGGCGAGCCGCCGCCGGCCGAGACAGAAGCAGACCAGACAACCGTGGAGGAGTAGGAGATGAGCGCAGTCGACACCGTCTTCGAGCAGCTCGGGAAGATGTCGGTTCTCGAGCTGGTCGAGCTGAAGAAGAAGATCGAGGAGGAGTGGGGGATCACGGCCGCTGCCCCGATCGCGGTCGCAGCCGCCGGCGCCCCGGCTGCTGGCGGCGCCGGCGCGGAGGCGGCCGCGGCCGAGGAGAAGAGCGAGTTCGACGTCGTCCTGACCGCTGCCGGGGACAAGAAGATCCAGGTGATCAAGGTCGTGCGCGCGGTCACCGGCCTCGGCCTGAAGGAGGCGAAGGATCTGGTCGACGGGGCTCCTCAGCCCGTCAAGGAGGGCGTCGCGAAGGAGGAGGCGGACAGCGTCAAGGCGCAGCTCGAGGAAGCCGGCGCGACCGTCGAGCTGAAGTAGTCGGGCCGGCCCGGCGCTATCCGTCTCGCGGTCGTGTGGGCCGGATCCATCCGGCCTGGCGAGGCGTGCAGTGCGCTGTCAGGGCTCGTCGATGCGGAGCGCGCGTGCCACTGCGGCCGTCCGGCTGTGGACGCCGAGCTTCGCGTAGATACGCTCGAGGTGCTTCTCGACCGTGCTTCGGCGGACGCCGAGGAGTGTCGCGATCTCGGCGTTGCGCCTGCCGCTGGCGACGCACTCGAGCACCTGCTGCTCGCGCGGTGTCAGGCCGAGGCGTCGGCCGACCGGGCCGACGGTCGCCTGTTCGTCGAGGAGCAGCAGGTCGCGGTCGGTTGGCCGAAGGGCCGGGACGAAGCGAACGACGAGCTGGGCCCCGTCACGCTCGGCGAGCAGCGGCTCTGCCGGGGGTGGGCTCGCGGGCGCCGTCTGCGAGCTTCGCCAGCCTGCGAGCCAGGCCGTCACGGGGCGGGGAAGCTGGCCGGGTGTGGCCCCGAAGTGGGCTTCCAGCAAGGCGGCCGCGCGGGTGCTGACGAGCGTCGGCCGCCCGTCCTCCTCGAGGAGCACGACACCCTGGCCCCCCGCTTCGATCGCTCTCTGCAGCGCGGCCAGGGTTCCTTCGGCGTTGCGCCGCGCCTGCAGGTCGCGGTGCAGCCGGGCGAGGTGCGGGCGAGCGAGGTCGAGGAGCTCGCGGTCTCGTTGCGAGAAGTCGCGCCGCTCGCGGTTGAGTGCGATGCCTACGACGAGCGGCCTCGGCGCGGGCAACCCGATTGAGATCTGGTATTCGGTGCGTAGCCGGCGGTAGACCTGGGTGTAGAGCTCGAGCCGGTGGTACTCGCGCCGGCTCAGGAAGTCCGAGAGCTTGATCGCGCGGCCGTCGCCGGTCTCGAGGTAGCTGGCGACGAGTGGGTGCTGGTGCATGAAGCGAGCCCAGAGCTCCGCGTCGCCCTCGAAACGCAGCTCGGCGGGCTCGAGGAGGCTGACGAGCCTCGGCGGATCGGTGTCGACCTCGTTGTAGGAGATCGAGTCGCACGGCACGAGCGCCGGCAGCCCCACCCGACGCTCGAGCCAGATCGGCAGCAGGTCGCTGGCGAACGAGCCGGTAACCAGTGCCAGCCAGTTGGCCGGCAAGTGCCACCCGAGCCGATAGCCCGAGTAGTAACCCAGCTCCGATGGCCGCAAACGCCAGATCAGGTAGGCCGCGAACATCGCCGCCGGCGCGGCCCAGCGCCGGGCAAGCCGGCGCCAGGCGCCGAGCTCGGAGTCTTCGAGCCGCTCGAGCAGCGGCAACACCAGCAGCAGCGGCGCAAGCGACTCCTTGATCAGGCAGCCGGCCAGCACCAGCGCCGCCAGCGCGGCCGGGTGCCAGCGCCGCTTACGCAGCAGCAGCACCGCCAGCGCGAGGGTGAGGCACAGCGCCTCGTTGAGGTTCGACAACCAGCAGACGACGTCGCGCACGCCGTAGGCGGTGGCGAACAGGCCGGCGCCGAGGACGGCCACGGTGCGGTCGCCGGTGCGCTTGGCCAGCCACCAGCCCAACAGCGCGGCGTTGGCCAGGTGCACCGCCAGCAGCAGCAGATAGAGCGGGCGCGACTCGAACCCGAACAGCGCCACGAGCCCGGCCCACAACAGATTGCCCAGCGGTCGGCGCCAGGCGCCGAGGTAGATCTCGTAGACCGGCCCCTGAGCCAGGGCCAGGCCCGGCTGCCGGCGGATCATGTCGCCGACCTTCAGATACGAGAAGT
>JBBILK010000282.1:0-4563 GCA_037444965.1 Actinomycetota bacterium
CACGGACGCGTTCCGCCGGATCGTCGACGTGAACCTCACCGGCTCCTTCCTGCTCACCCGGGCTGCCGCGCCGTCGCTGCTCGTGTGGGGCGGCGCGGTGCTCATGGTGGCGAGCACGGTCGGCTTCTTCGGCAGCCCCCGCCTCGCCGGCTACGCCGCCTCGAAGGCGGCGCTCATCCATCTCACGCGGACGCTCGCCCGCGAGTGGGCCGATCGCGGGGTTCGGGTGAACGCGATCTGCCCGGGCTACGCCGAGACGGACCTGACCGCCGCCATGCTCGCCGTCGACCGGCTCCGGGAGGAGGTGCTCGCGCAGACGCCGCTCGGGCGGCTCGTCACCCTCGACGAGATCGTCGCCCCAGCGCTCTTCCTCCTCTCCGACGAGGCGTCGTTCGTCACCGGCGCCGCCCTACCCGTCGACGGCGGCATCGCGGCCTGATGAGCGGCGCCGCGGCCGAGGTCACGTACCTCGAAGCGGTTCGAGCCGCGCTCGCCGACGCCCTCGCGGACGATCGCCGGGTGTTCCTGCTCGGCGAGGACATCGGCCACTTCGGCGGCGCGTTCGGGGTCACGAAGGGGCTCGTCGAGGAGTTCGGGGAGGAACGGGTGCTGGACACGCCGATCTCGGAGGAGGCCTTCGTCGGCGCCGCGCTCGGGGCCGCCTGGATGGGCGAGCGGCCGGTCGTCGAGCTCCAGTTCGCGGACTTCGTCTCCTGCCCGTTCGACATGATCGTCACGGTCGCCGCGAAGACCCACTGGCGCTCCGGGATCCGGCTGCCCGTCGTGATCCGGGCCCCGTCCGGCGGCGGCGTGCGCGGAGGCCCGTTCCACGCCTCCTCGCCCGAGGGCTGGTTCGTCGGCGTCGCCGGGCTGAAGGTCGTGTGCCCCGCGACAGTCGAGGACGCCTACGGCCTCCTGCGCTCGGCGATCGAGGACGACGACCCGGTGCTGTACTTCGAGCACAAGGCGCTCTACCGCCGTGTCCGGGGCGCGCTCCCGTCGCGGGATCATCGCGTGCCGATCGGCAGCGCCGCCGTCGCCAGGCCGGGCGGCGACGCCACGATCGTCACCTACGGCTCGGGCGTCCACCTCGCGCTCGGGGCGGCGGAGGGTCTCGACGTCGAGGTGCTCGACCTGCGCACGGTCTGGCCGCTCGACGGGGAGGCGGTGCTCGAGTCGCTCGCGAGGACCTCCCGCGTGCTCGTCCTCCAGGAGGCGTCCCGCTCGAGCGGAGCGGCGGGCCAGATTCTCTCGCTCGTCGCCCGGGAGGGCTTCGAGCTGCTCGACGCGCCCCCGGTTCTCGTCGCACCGCCCGACACCGCCGTCCCCTTCGCGCCCGAGCTCGAGGACGCCTACCTGCCGTCCACGGGCTCGGTTCGCGACGCCCTGGAGGAGCTGCTTGCGTACTGAGCGTCCCGTGACGCCGGCGGCCGCGGCTCCCGGCGTACCCGCCGAGATCAGGCGGCGCCTCTTCCACCTGATGCTGCTCCAGCGCGACGCGGAGGAGCGGATCATGGCCCTCTACCGCCAGGGGCGGATCGCGGGCTCCGTCTACACCGGCTACCAGCAGGAGGCGGTCGCGGCCGGAGCCGGCCTCGCGCTCGGGCCCGACGACGTCGTCTGCCCGCTCAACCGCGAGCAGGCGTGTCACTACGCACGCGGCGTCACGGTCGCCGACGTCTTCCGCAACTTCCTCGGCAAGGGCACGAGCCCGACGCGCGGGCGCGACGGGAACATGCACTTCGGCAAGCCCGAGCGCGGCGTGTTCCCGCTCGTCTCGATGCTCGGCGACCTCGTCCCCGTCACCGTCGGCGCCGCGCTCGCGTTCAAGCGCCGCGGCGAGCCTCGCGTCGCGATGACGTTCCTCGGCGAGGGCGCGTTCTGCACCGGGGACGTCCACGAGGGGCTCAACCTCGCCGGCGTGCTCCGCGTGCCGGCGGTGTTCGTGATCCAGAACAACCGCTACGCCTACTCGACGCCGACCGAGCGCGAGATGGTGAACCCGAACATCGCGGAGCGGGTCCGCGGCGGCTGGTCGATCCCCTGCGAGCGGATCGACGGCACCGACGCGCTGGCCGTCTACGAGACGGTGTTCCGCGCGGTCGGGCGGGCCCGGGCCGGTGAAGGGCCACAGGCCGTCGAAGCGCTGACCCTCAGGGGCCACGGCCACGCCGCCCACGACGACGCCCGCTACGTCCCGGACGAGCTGCGGGCGCGCTTCGAGGATCCCGTCGAGCGCCTCGCGGCGCGCCTGCGCCTGGACGGAATCCCCGAGGTGGAGCTCGAGGCCATGCGCCGGCGCGCCGTCGACGAGGTCGCGGCCGGCCTCGCCGAGGCCGAGGCCGCACCGGCGCCCGACCCGGCCACGCTCGCGGAGGGCGTCTACGCGACGCCGGTCCCGTGAAGGCGCTGCTCGTCGACTACGGCGGCGTCCTCACCGCCGAGATCGAGAGCGCGTACCGGTCGTTCTCGTCGGCGGAGGGTCTCGCTCCCGAGACGATCCTGAGGCTCCTGGGCGAAGACGAAGGGGCGCTCGCCGAGGCGCACGCGCTCGAGACGGGTGAGCTCGCCGAGGAGGAGTTCGAGCGACGCTTCGCCGGGAGGCTCGGGGTCGCGCCCTCCGGCTTTCTCGGCCGGCTCGCCGCCGCTCTCGGCCGCGATGACGCGATGATCGCGGCAGTCCGCCGCGTACGCCGCGCGGGCGTGCCGACCGCGCTCGTCTCGAACTCGTGGGGCCTCACGATGTACGACCGCGACCTCCTCGACGACCTGTTCGACGCGGTCGTCCTCTCAGGCGAGCTGGGTGTGCGCAAGCCCGACAGGCGGATGTTCCTGCTCGCGGCCGAGCGACTCGGCGTCGCGCCGCACGGTTGCGTGCTCGTCGACGACTTCCCGTGGAACTGCGCGGCCGCCGAGGAGCTCGGGATGCGCGCCGTCCTCCACCGAGGAGCCGCAGAAACGCTCGCCGCCCTCGAGCGGCTGCTCCAGCTGGAGCTGCGGCCCGGTTAGAATCGCCCGACGGTAACCGGTTCACTAGCGAACGAGAGGAACCAGCTCATGGTTTCGGAGGTCATCCTCCCAACATCCGTCACCGAGGCGGTCGAGGCGTTCGGTGACGGGAGCGACGTCACCGTGCTCGCGGGCGGGACGATCGTGATGCCGGAGCTCACCCACGGCCGCAGAAGGCCCGGCCGCGTGCTGATGCTCGCGCGCAGCGGCCTCGACGGGATCGAGCGGTCCGGCGGCGTCGTGACGATCGGAGCCGCGACCCCGGTCGCTGCGCTCGAGGGAGCGGACGAACCGCTCGCGACGGCGGCCCGTCACGTGGGCGACCCGGAGATTCGCGCCCAGGCAACCCTCGGTGGCAACCTCTGCGCGGGTCCGGGCGAGACGCCGCGCGGCGACCTGCAGGCGCCGCTGATCGTGCTCGGCGCCCGCGTCCGCTCCACCGGCGCGGGCGGTGAGCGCACCGAGTCCGTCGAGGACTTCCTCGCCGGCGGCACGGCCGGCCGGCTCGTCCTCGACGTCAGCTACGACGACGTCGATCGGGCGACCGGCTACGCGGCCGCGCAGCGGCCGCACGCCCACCACTACACGATCCTGGCAGTGGCGTGTGCGAAGGCGGCCGGCGACGTTCGCGTCGCCGTCACGGGCGGCGGCCCGCACGGGCTCCGCTGCCCCTCCGTCGAGGCCGCGCTCGCATCGGGCGGCTCCGCGGCCGAGGCGGCGTCAGCAGTCCTCGTAGACGTCGATCCACCGGACGACGCGCTCGCCTCGGCCTGGTACCGGCGCCGCGTCCTCCCCGCACTCGTCGAGCAGGCCCTGAGCGCCCTCGGGTAAGGAGCATCGGATGAAGCTGAACGTGAACGGGGTCGAGCACGAGATCGAGAGTCCTCCGCTCTCGAGCCTGCTCTCGGTCCTTCGCGAGGAGCTCGGGATCACGAGCCCGAAGGCCGGTTGCCAGCAGGGTGGCTGCGGCGCCTGTACGGTGCTCGTCGACGGAGGCGCGCTGCGCTCGTGCCTGCTGCCGGTGGCCGCCGTCGACGGCGCGGAGATCACGACCGTCGAGGGGCTCGGCACGCCCGAGCACCTGGCACCGATCCAGGCAGCCTTCCACGAGCACTACGCCGCCCAGTGCGGCTTCTGCACGCCGGGAATGCTGCTGGCGGCGCAGGCGCTGCTTACGCGGACACCGGCCCCGAGCCGCCAGGAGATCGAGCGGGCGCTCGGCGGGCACGTCTGCCGCTGCACCGGCTACGTGAAGATCCTCGAGGCCGTGCAGGCAACCGCGGGAGGTGCGCGATGAAAGCGGTCGGCGCGAGGCTTCCCCGCTACGACGGCGTCGCGCACGTCACGGGGCGCACGGTCTTCGTCGACGACGTGCGGATCCCTGGAACGCTCTGGGCGAAGGCGCTGCGCTCGCCGGTCCATCGAGGGAGCATCAAGAAGCTCGACGTTCGCAAAGCCGCCGAGCACCCCGGCGTCCACGCCGTCGTCACCCACGTCGACGTACCGAAGAACGTCTACGGCCACCTCGAGGCGCTCGGCATCCCGGCCGACGAG
>JBBILK010000283.1:0-2232 GCA_037444965.1 Actinomycetota bacterium
CCCGCCGGAGGCCGGACGAGCTCCGCCGGAAGCAGGATCGCCGCCGACACGCTGCCGAGCGCCCCCGCGGCGAGGGACAGGTCCGGATCGTCGGCGAGCGTCGAGTCCGGGTCGAGCGCGGCCTGCGCGAGCGCCGTCGTCGAGGCCGCCACGAGCCGGTCGGGAGCGACCGCCACCCGGTCGAGCGAGCTCAGGGCAAGCTGCCCGACCGGCGTCTCGGTGTTCACCGAGCCGTCCTCGCCGCGGGCGTAGAGGCCGTCGCTCTCCTCCCAGCCGTTCGCCTCGAGCCTCGCCTCCGCCCTGGCCACGTTGAACCTGCCGACGGCGACGGCGAGCTCCTCCGGATGGAACCCGCCGGCGACGAAGGAGTCGACGGCAGCGAGCCCGAAGCCGTACGCCTTGCGCCAGAGCGGGCCGTTCGCGCCGACCAGCGCATCGGGGAGCCACACCCCCTGCAGCGCCCGGCCGTAGGCCTTCGGGCCGGGATACGCCTCGCGGAGCCGCGTCAGGTCCGCGAACAGGATCTGCCGGTGGAGAGCGTCCTCGGCGGGGAGGAGCGCGAGCGAGTCCTGGAAGAGGCCGCCGGCAGGCGGTGTCGACGGCTCGGCCGGCTCTTCGCCGCCGCCGCCGCAGCCCGCGGCGAGCAGCGCAACGAGCGCGAGCGCGCACGCGGCGAGCAGCAGAGCAGGGGAGCGGCGCAGGCTGGCGATAGGGAGAGGCTACCGGCCCACCGGGCGTGATCGCCTTGCAGACGGCGACCCGAGGCGGTACAACGGAACCCGCGGATGACCATCCTCCTCATCTTCATCGGCGTCGTGCTCCTGCTGCTCGTCCTGCTGAACACGAGACGCTGGGCCGGCCTCGCCCGCGGTGCGAAGGACGCCCGCCGCGGCCTCGAGGAGGAGATCAAGCACCCGGACGACTGAGCCAGCTCACACGAGAGCCGCGCCGTTGAAGGCGGCAAGCGAGGCCTCGACGGCGCCGGGGTCGAGGCCGCGGCCGATGAAGACGATCCGCGAGCGGCGGTCGCCGTCGGGCCAGCGCCCCAGGTGCACCGGCGGATGCACCACGTGCTGGACGCCGTTCAGGAGCAGGGGGCCGGGTCCGCCCACGTTCAGGAGCCCCTTCACGCGCAGCACGTCCTCCCCCCGGCTTCCGAGCAGCATCGTCAGCCAGATCCCGAACGCAGTCCAGTCGAGCGGCTCCTCGAGCACGAGGCTGAACGCGCGCACGCCGTGGCAGTGATCGTCGCCGCCGCCGGCCTCCGAGGGGAAAACGTCCTTCGCGCGCCCGGTGCCGAGGAGCGCCCGCGGATCCACCTCGCCGAACAACGCCTCGAGCACGACCGCGGCCGGGTTGAGCGCGCGCAGCCGTGCCCCGAGCTTCCGGACGGCCTCGGGCTCCGCGAGATCGGTCTTCGTCACCACGAGGCGGTCGGCGACGGCCGCCTGCTTGAGCGACTCGGGCTGACGGTCGAGCTGAGCGAGCCCGTTCACCGCATCGACGGTCGCGATCACGCCGCCGGGCTCGAAGTGGTGCTGGACGACCGGCTCGGAGAGCAGCGTCGCGAGGATCGGAGCCGGGTCGGCGAGACCGGTCGTCTCGACGACGACGCGCCGGAAGCGCGGCAGCTCGCCGCGGTCGCGGCGACCGAGGAGGTCGCGGAGCTCGTCGGCCAGGTCGCCGCGCAGGCTGCAGCAGACACAGCCGTTCGCGAGCAGCACCGTCCGCTCATCGACCTGCCGCAGCAGGTGGTGGTCGATCGCCACCTCGCCGAGCTCGTTCACGATCACCGCCGTCTCGCCGAGCTCGGTGCGCTCGAGCAGCCGCGCGAGCAGCGTCGTCTTGCCGCTGCCGAGGAAGCCGGTGACGATCGTGACAGGGAGCTTCCTAGCCACGGCCGAGCGAGCGCACGAGCTCCGGATCGAGCGGATCGAGCGGCCGGCCCGCGAGGCGCTCGGCCGCGGCCCAGAGCGCGCCGAGATCGGAGACGACTTCCGCCCGGCCCTTCCGGTCGCGAACGACGTAGACGCCGCCTGCCCAGTCGTCGAGCCTGAGCCCGAAGTGATCGAGCACGCGGTTCAGCAGCCGTACACGGAAGGCGCGCCCGCGCCGCCCGCCTTCACTCTCGGCCCAGTGACTCGTCAGCAGGACTCCGCACAGCGCGCACATCCGTTTGCGTTCTAGCACGGGGATGTCTAGGTTCGGAGCCGACGCGACACGGAAGGAGGA
>JBBILK010000283.1:2273-4556 GCA_037444965.1 Actinomycetota bacterium
CGACGTCGACGCGGTCGCCGGCTGGCTCGGCTCGTATGGAGGAGAGGACTCGCCCGACGACATCTCGCGCGGCCTCTTCGCCGGCGAGATCGGTACCCCGAGGCTGCTCAGGCTCTTCGAGGAATACGGCCTGCGCACGACCTGGTTCATCCCCGGCCACTCGATCGAGACCTTCCCGCGGCAAACCCGGATGGTCGTCGACGCCGGCCACGAGATCGGGATCCACGGCTACTCGCACGAGAACCCGATCGCGATGACCCCCGAGCAGGAGGAAGCCGTCCTCGTCAAGTGCATCGACCTGGTCAGGAAGGTCAGCGGCCGGCGGCCGACCGGTTACGTCGCGCCCTGGTGGGAGTTCTCGAAGGTCACGAACGAGCTCCTCCTCGAGCACGGCATCAAGTACGACCACTCGCTGATGCACAACGACTTCCACCCGTACTACGTGCGGGTCGGGGACAGCTGGACGAAGATCGACTACTCGAAGCCGGCCTCCGCCTGGATGAGGCCGCTTCGGCGCGGCAAGGAGACGAAGCTGATCGAGATCCCGGCGAGCTGGTACCTCGACGACCTGCCGCCGATGATGTTCATCAAGGCGTCGCCGAACAGCCACGGCTTCGTGAATCCGCGGCAGCTCGAGGAGATCTGGCTCGACCAGTTCGACTGGGTCTACCGCGAGTACGACTACGCGGTCTTCACGATGACGATCCACCCCGACGTGAGCGGCAAGCCGCAGGTGCTCCTGATGCACGAGCGGATCATCGAGCACATCTCGCGGCACGCGGGCGTCCGCTGGGCGACGTTCGACGAGATCGCGACCGACTTCGCGAAGCGCTTCCCCTTCGGCGGGCGGAAGCGGCCGGAGTCCTAGACCGCCCCCTCGATCGCGTGCAGCTCCCAGGCCGGCCCGAGCCGGATCAGGTGCCCGTCCGGATCCGCGAGGTCGTAGACGTCGGTCCCGAATCGGGTCCGCGTGATCTTGCCGCTGCTGATCCCCCGCCGCCGCAGCTCCGCGATCTCCCGCTCGAGATCCTCGGTCGCGAGCTCGAGCCGGACGCTTCCGCCGATCTCCTTGCCGCGGTCCGGGTCCCAGGTCAGCACGAGGTAGGCGCGCCGCTCGAGCACGAAGAACGCGCTGTGGGCGTTCGCGCCCTCGTCGTAGGCGGCCTGGGGGCCGAAGCCGAGCAGACGCGTGTAGAAGTCGATCGCGTAGTCGAGATCGGTGACGTAGAGGTGGATGGCGGTGACGAAGCCCACGAGTCCCGCCGGGTGCTACTTGCCGGACCGCTTCGCCCCGACTGCCGACTGCTTGCGCTTCTCCCGCGCCTTCTTCTTCCGCTGGCGGTCGTTGCGCCAGCGCTTGATCGGCCTCGAGCCACGTCCCATCGCAGCACGGACTCTAGATGATTCCTCTAACGTTCGGCCGTGCCTCTGACACCGGGCAGGACCGTCTCCGAGCTTCGGGAGCTCCAGCAGGCGACCGGAGACGGCGCCGGCGCGCAACGGGTCTGCTGGACCGACACCTGGGCGAGGGCACGCTCGTGGATGCGCGACCGGCTGTCGGCGCTGCCCGTCGAGGTCGAGGTCGACGAGGCCGGCAACCAGTGGGCGACGCTCCGCGGCGACTCCCCGCGCGCCGTCCTGATCGGCGGCCACATCGACTCGGTCCCGAACGGCGGCTGGCTCGACGGCTGCCTCAACGTGCTCGCGGGCCTCGAGGTCCTGCGCCGCATCGCCGAGCAGGGCACCCCGCCCGTCACGGTGCGCCTCGTCGACTGGGCGGACGAGGAGGGCGCCCGCTTCGGGCGCAGCCTGTTCGGCTCGAGCGCCGCCGCCGGCTCGATGCGAGACCAGGAGGAGCTCCGCGGTCTGCGCGATCGCGACGGCGTCGCCCTTCCCGACGCGCTCGCAGCTCACGGCGTCGACCTCGACCGGGCGCTCGAGAGCCGCCGCCAGCTCGATACCGCCGCCGCCTACCTCGAGCTCCACATCGAGCAGGGACCCGTGCTCGAGTCGCTCGGGCTCCCGCTCGGGGCCGTCCTCGGCACTTTTGGCGTCGAGCGGCACCGCGTCACTTTCCGCGGCCAGGCCGCACACGCCGGCTCGACGCCGATGGCGGAGCGCCGCGACGCCCTGGCCGGGGCGGCGCAGCTCGAGCTCGAGATCCGCGAGCTCGCCCGGCGGATCGGGGACGGAGCCGTCTGCACGATGGGCAGCGTCGTCACGAAGCCGGGGATCGTCACCTCGGTCGTCGAGGAGGCGATCTGCCTCCTCGATCAGCGCCAC
>JBBILK010000284.1:0-4538 GCA_037444965.1 Actinomycetota bacterium
AAGCGGGCGGCCCGACTTCTCGAGCGCGGCCCAGGCGGCCGGAAAGGCCGCTCTCGCCTGCTCCCGGCGCACGTGCTGGCGCTCGATCAGCCGCCCGGCGGCGACCGCGTAGCGGACGCTCTGCGGGCGGCGGAGGAGCTCGCGAATGCGCTCCTCGACGATCGCGGCGTCCTGGTGCTCGCCGAGGACGTCCTGGAGGGTCTTCGCGCGGCGGATGAACGCGGTCGCCTCCGGGCCCACCTCCGGCTCGGCGAGCTCGGCTGCGTAGCGGGCCCGCTTCACCCGGAGCCGCAGGTCGTGCAGCTCGCCGTCGCTCGGCTGCGCTGCGAGGGCGCGCCGCGCTCTGCGCAACCGGCGGAGCTCGCGGCCTGCGAGCTCTCGGAGCGAGAGCTCGGCCGGCCCGGGCCGCGGACGGAGCGGCTCGGCCCCGAGGCGTCCGAGCAGAGCGCGGTAGCGGGCGCTCGCGATCGCGTCGACGAGGAGCAGCCGGGCGCTCGCCCGCTCCTCCTCGAGCTGCCCGAGCAGGCGGGAGAGCACGAAGCGCTCGCCCGGCTCGAAGTGTGCAGACGCCTGGCGAACGTGCGCAAGCAGGACGTCGAGATCGCGGGCCGGCCCGACCGCTCCCGCGAGCCAGGCGAGCTCGGCCCGCAGCTCCGCGGCCCAGTCGGCGTCGAGGAGCGGTCTCGCGGCACGCAGGAGCGCGCGAAGCCGCCGCGTGGCGACGCGGAAGCGGCGCAGCTCGTCCGGATCGGCACCGGCCCGCGCACCTGCCTCGTGCTCGAGCAGCGCCTCGCGCTGGCAGGCGAGCATCTCCTCGAGGTGGTCGAGGGGAGTCGCGCACCGCCCCGCTGCAAGCGCCGGCGTCGCCATCCGAGAGGCCGAGTCTACGCCGGCGGCCGGTTGGCTACGGGAGCGCTCTCAGGGGGTCGACCGACGCGCCTCGAACGCGAACCTCGAAGTGGAGATGGGGGCCGGTCGAGTGCCCGGTCGAGCCGACCCGCCCGACGAGCTCGCCGAGAGCGGCCTGCTCGCCGGCGACGACGCCGATGCTCGAGAGGTGGGCGTAGTACGTCTCCACGCCCCGCCCGTGCGCGATCACGACGAGGTTGCCGAAGCCGCCGGCATCCCAGCCCGCGAAGACGACCGTGCCCGCGCGCGCGGCTGCGACCGGGGTGCCCGCGGCGGCCGGAATGTCGATCCCGGCGTGGAAGCGGTCGCCCCGCGGCCCGAACGTGTCGCCGACCGGGAGCGCGAGCGGCCACGCGAGCCGAAGCGGCGAGCGGGGAAGCGGAGCGGAGCGGAGGTGCGCGATGGTGGCAGGCCCCGCAACCCCGTCGGCCGCCAGTCCCGCCCAGCTCTGGTAGCGGCGAACTGCCGTCTCGACACGCGCTCCGAAGCGCCCGTCGAGCTGCCCGGACGGGAAGCCGTGCCACGCGAGCAGGAACTGGAGCGCGGCCACGTCCCAGCCGATCCTGCCGGCGGACAGCGGCCGCGCACCGAGGCCCGGCCGTCCCAGCTTCCCGAGCGCCTTCCGCGTCTGCGGGCCGACGACGCCGTCGACCGTCAGCCCGGCCGCTCGCTGGAGCTCGCGAACCGCCTGTGCGGTCGCCGGCCCACGGACGCCGTCGACCGTGCCCTCGTAGAGGCCGTGGGCACGGAGCCCGACCTGGAGCGCCGCCACCTCCGGGTTGCCGGCTCCGTGGGCGGGAACCGCGACCAGAAGGGCCAGTATGAGGATCGCAAGGGCGCGCATCGCTCGGCCTCGCCGCTTCTATCGGCACGAGCGCGCATCCCCTGAACGGGGGAGATCAGGGTTCGGCGACGGCGCGGGTGGCGGCGACCGCGTCGAGCTGGTTCGCGTGGTAGAGGACCGCCGCCTCCGCCGTGCGGGCCCCCCGCGCCTCGTGGTGCACCGCAACGGCGTGCAGAAGCTCCGCCCTGACCTCCGCCGCGAGCCCGGACGCCCGCTCCTCGATCAGCCGCAGGCCGAGGTGGACGTGGCCGAGCAGGGTCCCTTCGTGCGTCGGGAGGAACAGGGGCCCGCGGTCGAGCTCGCGGACCCGGCCGACGTCGTGGAGGAGCGCGGCCGCGAGCAGGAGGTCGGCGCGGAGGCGCGGGTGCACGCCGGCCGTCTCACGGCAGAGGGTGGCCACGTTCACGGTGTGCTCGAGGAGCCCGCCGGCGTAGCTGTGATGACCGTCCGGAGTCGCCGGGAGCTGGCGCAGGCGAGCACGGACCTCCGTGTCTGCGAGGAACCGCCCGAGCACCGCGCGCAGGCCGGCGTGCGAGATCTCGCCGGCGAGGAACTCGAGGAAGCCGTCGAGCTCGTCGAGGTCGCGCCTCGCTTCCGGGACGAGCGTGCCCGCGTCGACCTCCGCCCGCTCGACCGCGCGCACCTCGAGCTGAAGGCGGTCTCGAAACCGCTCCACCCTGCCCAGCACCCGGACCGCGTCGCCGACGTCGAAGCGGCGGTCGAGCAGCTCGACGTCCTCCCAGATCCGCGCGTCGATCCGCCCGCTCGGGTCGACCAGCTCGAGCGCGAGGTAGGAGGCGCCGGAACGCGTACGAAGGCGCTGCTTGCGCGCCACCGCGAACACCTGCTCGACGACGCGGTCCTCCGTCAGCTCGGCGATCGGAACGGCGCTCACGACGGCAGTGTAGGTCCCGGGGTGGATGGTAAGCTCGCCTCGATGGCCCTCGTGAAGCCGTTTCGCGCCCTGCGCTACGACGTTCGCCGGGCGGGGCCGATCGAGCGGCTCGTCGCGCCGCCGTGGGACGTGATCACACGGGACGAGGGCAATCGTCTCGCGGCCGCGAGCCCGTACAACGTGATCCGCCTGATCCGCCCGCACGACTTCGAGGCGGCTGCCCGGCGGCTGCGGGAGTGGACGGAGCTCGGCGTGCTGATCCGGGAGGAACGGCCCGCGGTGTGGCGGATCGAGGAGGAGTTCGTCGGTCCGGACGGCGTCCGCCGCGTCCGTCACGGTCTCGTCGCCCGGATCAGGCTCGAGCCGTACGCAGCCGGCGTCGTCCTGCCCCACGAGCGCATCTTCCCGGGCCAGTCCGAGACGCGCCTCGAGCTCCTGCGGGCGACGAGGACGAAGCTCTCGCCCGTGCTCCTGCTGCACGAGGGAGCCACCCCGCCCGTGGTCGAGCGAGCTCCGGAGCTCGAGGTCGAGCTCGACGAGACGACCACGCGGCTCTGGCGGCTCGACGACCCGGCGGCGATCGCCGCCGCCGTCCGCGGGCTGCGGCCGCCGCTCGTGATCGCCGACGGGCATCACCGCTACGACGCGGCGCTTCGCTTCCACGAGGAGGAGGGGAGCGGTGAGACCGGTCACGTGATGGCGGTGCTCGTGAGCGGGAAGGACGAGGGGCTGACGATCTTCCCCACGCACCGGCTCGTCTCGGGCGCCGTGCCGGAGCTGAACGGCGAATTCCGGGTGACGCCGGTCGAGGGGGCGGGCGAGGGGCTCGCACGCCTCGCCGGGCTCTCCCGGGACCGGCCGGCATTCGTGCTCGTGAGGCGGCGGGAAGTGGTGCTCGCGGAGCTGCTCGCCGAGAGCGCCGAGCCCCTCGATCGGCTGGACGTGGCCGCGCTCGACCGGCTCGCGCTCGACGGCGTCAGCTTCACCCCGTACGTGCGCGAGGCCGAGGAGGCGGTCTCGAGCGGACGCGCGTCGGCGGCGTTCCTCGTCCGGGCGCCGACCGTGGCCGAGGTGGAGACGATCGCCCGGGCGGGCAGGACGATGCCCGAGAAGTCGACCTACTTCTTCCCCAAGCTGACGAGCGGCCTCCTCTTCTCGCCGTTCGACGAATGAGCCCCTGGCTCGACCTCTGCCGGGAGGCAGCCGCCGACATCCGCCGCGTGCTCGACGAGCTGCCGACGCGCGCCGAGCGGGAGCCGGGCGTCGGGCTGGGCAAGGGCGGCGACGAGACGACCGCGATCGACGCGGCCGCCGAGGCCGCGATCGTGCGGCGGCTCGAAGCGCTGCACGCGGAGGGAGTCGACTTCACGCTCGTCTCCGAGGAGCTCGGGGAGCGCGCCTTCGGCGCGCAGCCGGTCACGCGCGTCGTCGTCGACCCGATCGACGGCTCCGTGAACGCCAAGCGCGGCATCCCGTTCTTCTCCCTCTCCGTGGCCGTCGCCGAAGGCCCGGCCATGCGCGACGTCGTCTTCGGCTATGTGCGCGACTTCGGCTCGGGAGAGGAGTGGACGGCCGGGCGGGGGCGGGGCGCGTTCCTCGACGGCCGGCCGCTCGCGGGGCCCGGGCCGAAGGACAGGATCGAGCTCCTCTCGTTCGAGGCGACGCTGACGCACTTCGTCGCCGCCAAGGCCGCCGCGTTCCTCGAGCTGGCTCCGCGCCTGCGGATCATGGGCTCGCTCGCGCTCTCGCTCTGCCACCTCGCGGCGGGGCGAGTGGACGCCGTCGTCTCGCTGAAGCCGATCCGGAGCGTCGACATCGCGGCCGGCCAGCTCCTGCTGCGCGAGCAGGGGCTCGCGATCGAGCTCGTCGATGCGGGCGCGTTCGGCGACG
>JBBILK010000285.1:0-472 GCA_037444965.1 Actinomycetota bacterium
GCTACCGGATCATGCCGGAGGACGTCGACGCGGCTCTCGCCGCGATCGGCTACACGCTCAAGGAACGCGACATCGTCCTCATCCACACCGGTGCAGGCGCGTACAACACCGAGGAGCGCTACCGCACCGACCACTGCGGCATGACCGCGGAGGCGACGCGGCACCTGATCGCGCAGGGCGTGCGCATGATGGGGATCGACGCGATCACCTTCGACCCGCCGGTCTGGGCGATGTTCGAGACGAAGCACTTCTGGGAGGCGCACCGGGTGATGATCGACGAGGACTACTGGCACCTCGAGAACCTGATGAACCTCGACCAGCTGCCCTCGCACGGCTTCAAGCTCGCCGTCTTCCCGATCAAGTGGATCGGTACGACCGCCGCGCCGGTGCGCGCGGTTGCGATCATCGAGGAATGAACGATCCGACGCTCGTCTGGTTCGACGACGAGGCGTGCCGCGACGTGCGGGTCGCC
>JBBILK010000285.1:513-1753 GCA_037444965.1 Actinomycetota bacterium
CGCGGGGCTGCCGGTCCCGCCCGGCTTCGTCGTCGCCGCGTCCGTCCTCGAGCGGTCGGTCGACGCGGATCGGCTGCGAGCGCTCGCGGTCGCGCAGGCACACGCCGAGGCGCAGGCGCTCGTCCACACGGCCGAGCCTCCCCGCGGCGAGCTGGCCGCCGCGTACGAGCGCCTCGGGGCCGGGCGCGTCGCGGTTCGCTCCTCAGCGACCGCCGAGGACTCGGAGGCGGCGAGCTTCGCCGGCCAGCAGGAGACGTACCTGAACGTGGAGGGCGAGGACGACGTCTGCGCCAGGGTCGTCGAGTGCTGGGCGTCGTTCTTCAGCGAGCGGGCGCTCTTCTACCGCAGCCACAAGGGCTCGCTCGAGGACCTCGGGATGGCCGTCGTCGTCCAGCGCATGGTCGCCGCCGACAAGGCAGGCGTCGTCTTCACCGCCGACCCCGTCCAGCGCCGCCGCGACCAGATGATCATCGAGGCCGTGTTCGGCCTCGGCGAGCAGGTCGTCTCCGGCGAGGTGACGCCCGACCACTACGTGGTCGATCGCGAGGGCGGAGTCAAGCGCGAGCACCTCGCGAGCCGCGGCGTGCTCTCCCACGACGAGCTCCGCGAGCTCGCGGCGCTCGGGCGCCGGCTCGAGGAGCACTTCGGCGGGCCCCAGGACGTGGAGTGGGCGATCGGGGACGGCGCTCTCTACCTCCTGCAATCCCGGCCGGTGACGACGCTGTGAGCACGGAGCTCGTTCTGCGGGCCGAGGAGTGGATCGCGCCGTTCCGGGACGCCCACCATCTGCGCCGGGCCAGGGATTGGCTCCTCGAGCTCGAGCCGGACGCGTCGGAGGCGCTCGTCCTCGCCGCGCTCACGCACGACATGGAGCGGCACTTCCCCGGCGGGCCGCAGACGAATCCCCGTCGCTACGAGCCCGGCGACCCCGAGTACAACACGGCCCACCAGGAGCGCTCGGCCACGATCGTGTCCGGGTGGCTGCTCGAGCAGGGCGCCTCGCCGCAGCTCGCCGAGCACGTCGCCCACCTGATCCGCCGGCACGAGCTCGGCGGCGACGAGGAGCAGAACCTGCTCCAGGCGGCCGACTCGCTCTCCTTCCTGGAGACGAAAACCGAGCTCATGATCGCCTGGCTTCGCGAGGACATGTGCGGGCCGGAGCGGGCCCATGCCCAGCCGCGCTGGATGCTCGACCGGATCCAGATCGTGGCGGCGGATCTCTTGGACCAGCACTCGCTCA
>JBBILK010000285.1:1763-4521 GCA_037444965.1 Actinomycetota bacterium
CGAGCGGGCGCGCGAGCTCGCGCGCCCGCTCTACGAGCGCGCGGCCGCCGAGCTCGACGCCGAGATCGCGCGGCTCGCGGAGGAACCGTCCTGAGCGCGCCCGAGTGGCTCGCGCCAGCCTCGCTCGAGGAGGCGCTCGCGCTGCGCGCGGAGCGCGGCGACGAGGCGACCGTGCTCGCCGGCGGCACCTTCGTCGCCGTCCTCGTCAACCAGCGGCTGCTCGAGCCCACCGCGCTGCTCAGCCTGCGCGCCGTCCCCGGGCTCGACGGGATCGAGGGTAGGGAGGAGCTCCGGCTCGGCGCGATGACCACGCATCGCGCAGTCGAGCGCTCGCCGGTCGTACGGGAGCGTTGGCCTGCGCTCGCCGAGGCCTTCTCGCTCGTCGCGAGCGCCCGCGTCCGCAACCAGGCGACCGTCGGCGGCGTCCTCGCCGACGCCGACTACGCCTCCGACCCGCCGGCGATGCTCTGCGCACTCGGGGCGCGCGCGGTCGCGCGCAGCACCGCCGGCGAGCGGGAGATCCCGATCGAGGAGCTGATCACCGGCTACTACGAGACCTCGCTCCGCCCCGACGAGCTGCTCGTCGAGGTGCGGGTGCCCGCGCCCGCCGGCCCCGCCGTGTACCGCAAGTTCCGCTCGCGCTCGCACGAGGACCGGCCCTGCGTCTCGGTCGCGGCCGCCAGGCACGGGCGGTCGCTGCGCGTCGTCGTCGGCGCCGTCGCCGGGCGGCCGCAGCTCTTCCCGGAGATCTGCGCGCTCGCCGAGGGTTGCCCCGTCGACGAGCCGCTGGCGGCCGAGATCGGGCGCCACTACGCGGAGGCGATCGAGCCGATCTCCGACGTCCGCGGCTCCGCTCACTACCGAAAGCGCGTGATCGCCGTCGAGGTCCGCCGCGCGCTCGAGGAGCTGGAGGTCGAGGTATGAGCGGCGTGCCGAAGTACATGCTCTCGATCGCGCAGGGGAACGTCCGCTACGCGCAGGACCAGGAGCTGCCCGGCATGCTCCACGCCAGGATCCTGCGCTCGCCCTACCCGCACGCGCGGGTCCTCCGGGTCGACGCCTCGGCCGTGCCGGCCGGCGTGGTCGTGCTCACGCCCGGCGACGTCCGCGAGCTCGGCCGCTACGGCTGCCAGATCAAGGACCAGACCGTGCTCGCCGTCGACCGCGCCCGCTACGCGGGCGACCCCGTTGCCGCCGTGGCGGCCGAGACGCTCGCGGAAGCAGAGGAGGCACTCGCCCTGATCGACGTCGAGTACGAGGAGCTGCCGGCCGTGCTCGACGTCGAGGGCGCGCTCGAGGGCGAGCAGCTCGTCCACGAACGGATCCAGATCTCGGAGAACGACGCCGCGTACTTCGGGATCAGACCCGAGCAGGGCACGAACGTCTGCCACCGCTTCCGTATCGTCCACGGCGACGTCGAGGCAGGCCTCGCCGCCGCCGACGTCGTCGTCGAGGAGACCTACCGGACGGCGGCCGCCCAGCACGCGACGCTCGAGCCGCACGCCTGCCTGGCCGCCTGGGACGGCGACCGCCTCGACCTCTGGAGCGGCACGCACACGCCCTTCAACGTCCGCGAGGACCTCGCCGGCGTCTTCGGCATCCCCGAGGAGAACGTCCGGATCGTCGTGCCGCCGATCGGAGGCTCCTTCGGCGCCAAGACGTTCGTCCACCTCGAGGCGCTGACCGCCGCGCTCGCCCGCAAGGCCGGCCGGCCCGTGCGCTGCGTGCTGCCGCGGAGCGAGGAATGGGTGACGAACAACCGTCACCCGGCACTGATCCGGGTCGCGATCGGCGCCCGCGCCGACGGGACGCTCGTCGCGAAGCGCGTCGCTGCCTGGATCGACACGGGCGCCTATGCGGACTGCGGCCCGGGCGTCGCCGTCAAGATCGGCTACTCGGCCGTCGGGCCGTACCGGATCCCGAACGTCCTCTCGGAGTCCCGCTGCGTGTACACGAATCTGCCGCCGAACGGGGCCTTCCGGGGTTTCGGGGCGACCCAGGCGGCGTTCGCGTCCGAGCGGACGATGGACCTGCTCGCCGACGAGCTCGGGATCGACCCGCTCGAGCTCCGCCTGCGGAACGTGCTCAGGGACGGCGACACGTTCTGCACCGGCGAGACCGTTCACGACGTCCACTTCGCCGAGTGCCTCGAAAAGGCTGCTGCCGCGGTCGGCTGGCGCGAGGACCGGCGCGGGAAGGGCCTCTGCGTGCTGCTCAAGGGCATGCAGACGCCGAGCCGGGCCTCGATCGCGGTCGAGGCCGGGGAGGACGGGCGCTTCACGCTCCGCTGCGCCACCGCCGAGCTGGGGCAGGGAGCGCAGGGGGCGCTGCAGCGGATCGCCTCCGAGCTCCTGGGCGTGGAGCCGTGGCAGGTTCGCGTTCCCCTGCCGGACACGTCGCTCGTCCCCTACGACACGCGGACGACCTCGAGCCGCTCGACGCACATGATGGGCCGGGCACTCGAGGAAGCCGTCCGCGACCTCCGCCGCAACGGGACGCGCGGCGTCGGCGAGGTGCGAAACGAAGGCGGGCTCGACCCCGACACGGGCCAGGGCATCGCCTCGTCCCACTGGCACCAGGGCGCGGCCGCGGCCGAGGTGCGCGTCGACGAGGAGACGGGGAAGGTGGAGGTCGTGAGGCTGCACGCGGCGACGTACGCCGGCCGCGTCGTGAACCCGCCTGCCGCCCGCCTGCAGAACGAGGGCTCGATGATCATGGGCCTCGGAACGGCGCTCTTCGAGGAGGTCGTCCACGCCGA
>JBBILK010000286.1:0-4515 GCA_037444965.1 Actinomycetota bacterium
GAGCTCGCGCATCGGGCGGCGAGCCGCCGCACCCCCTCCGGCGGGTTCCGGAACTCGCCCGCGCCGAAGCTCATCGAGCAGGGGTTCAGCGTCGCCATCCGCGGCCGGAGCTCGACGAGGCGCTCGCGCTCCTCGAAGGGGACGTCGAGCCCGACGCCGGTCGAGAGCTGGACGAGCGCCGGGCACGTCTCGCCGATCAGCGCGAGGGTGCGCTCCGCGACGTCGAGACGAGCGGTCGGCCTTCCTTCCTCGTCCCGCAGGTGGACGTGGACGACGGCGGCTCCGGCCTCCCAGGCGCCTCGAGCGGCGGCGGCGATCTCCTCGGGGGTCGTGGGGAGGGCCGAATTGTCCGCCTTGGTGGCGATCGGCCCGGTCAGGGCGGCGGTGAGAATGGCCGGGCTCACGCCTGCCCCGGGCGCTCGCGGGCGCGCTCGCCGGCGGCGAGTGCGAGGTGGCGCACGAGCCGCTCCCGCGTGTCGGCCGCTGCTCGCGGCGTCCAGGTCCTGAACCCCTCTCCCGTCTTCATCCCGAGCGCTCCCGCGGCGACCTTCTCCCGGAGGATCGGCGCCGGCCCCGGCCTGCGGTCGAGGCTGGGAAGGAGGTACTCGTGGATCGCGAGCGTCAGGTCGAGCCCGACCAGGTCGGCGTTCTCCATCGGCCCGAGCGCTGCGAGCCGCAGGCCGAACCCGTCCTTGACCACGGTGTCGAGCGTCTCCGCGTCGCAGACGCCCGCGCCGACGAGGGCGAACGCCTCCCGCCAGAGCGCGTGCTGGAGGCGGTTGCCGACGAAGCCGGGGATGTCCCTGCGAACGTGCACCGGCGACTTCCCGACTTCGGCGAGAAGCGCCATCGTACGCTCGACGGTTGCCGGCCTCGTCGCCTCGGCCTGGACGACCTCGACGAGCGGAACCAGGTAGGGCGGGTTCCACCAGTGCGTGCCGACAACCCGGCCGGGGTCGCCCACGTCGCGAGCGAGCTCGCCGATCGCGAGCACCGATGTGTTGCTCGCGAGGATCGTCTCCGGCCCCGTCAGCCGGTCGAGCCGGGCGAACAGGGCCTGCTTCAGCGGCAGCTCCTCGGAGGCTGCCTCGACCACGAGCTCGGCGTCCTCGAGCGCCGGCTCGAGCTCCTCGCACAGGCGAACCGTCTCCGCCGGCCGCGGGTCGAGGCCGAGCAGCTCGAGGTTCGCCCGGATGCGCTCGCGGACGGAACCGAGCGCCGCCGGGTCGGGATCGTGAACGGAGACGCGGTGCCCGGCGCAGGCGAAGACCTGGGCGATGCCGTGGCCCATGAGCCCCGCTCCGACCACCGCGATGCACCGCCCGCGGCTCATCTCAACCGGCCGTGTACCCCCCGTCCACGTAGAGGACCTGACCCGTGCAGAAGCTCGAGGCCGGCGAGAGGAAGTAGAGGAGCGCCCCGGCGAAGTCAGCCGGCTCGCCGAGCCGCCCGAGCGGAATCCGCGCGAGCATCGCGTTGCGCGTCTCGGCCCCCGTGCCTTCCTCCTCGTACATCCAGGCCGTGAGGTCGGAACGGAAGACCGTCGGCGCGATCGCGTTCACCGTGATCCCGTGCGGGCCCCATTCCCAGGCGAGCGTACGCGCGAGGAGGTCGACCGCCGCCTTCGAGGGGCAGTAGGCCGAGTAGCCGGCCGGGTGGCCGAGCCTGCCCCGCGTCGACGAGACGAGCACCACCTTCCCCCCGCGTCCCTGCGTGAGGAGCCGGCGCCCGGCTGCACGGCAGACGAGCCACGATCCGCGCACGTTCGCCCGCATGACGGCGTCCCAGTCCTCGACCGGGAAGTCGACGATCGGAGCGACCCGGTTCGTGCCGGAGGCGGTCACGACGAGGTCGAGCCCGCCGTGCGCCTTCACGGCGGCAGCGACCATCGCCTCGGCGTTGGCCTCCTCCTCCGGTCGCAGGGCGACGAGCTCGGCGTCGGCTCCGGCCGCGGCGAGCTCCGCGCCGAGCGCCTCGAGCTTCTCCCGATTCCCCGCCGCGAGCGTCAGGCGGGCGCCGGCGCCGGCGAGCGTTCTCGCGGCCATCGCCCCGAACGCACCGCTCGCACCGGTCACGAGCGCGGAGCGGCCGGCGACGTCGAAGAGCGCGCGCGGGTCGGGAAGCGAGCTCATCAGGGTACCGTAATCCGGGACACTTGTCTCGTCAAACGGGACTCTATGGTGTCGTCAATGGCGCTGTCAAGGCGTCAGATCCGCCGCCCGAGCCCCTGCCAGTACTCGTCGCGCAGAACCCGCCGCAGCACCTTGCCGCGCGGGCTTCGCGGCAGCTCCTCGACGAAGTCGATGCTCTTCGGAGCCTTGACCGAGCCGATCCGCTCCTTGCACGCGGCGATCAGCGTCTCGGCCTCGACCGTCATCCCCGGGCGCAGCTGCACGACCGCCTTCACCGCCTCGCCCCAGTCGTCGTCGGGGACGCCGACGACCGCGCAGTCCTCGACCGCCTCGAACGACGCGAGCACCCGCTCGACCTCCGCCGGGTAGACGTTGAAGCCGCCGGTGATGATCAGGTCCCTCTTGCGGTCGACGACGTGCAGGTAGCCCTCGCCGTCGAGGAAGCCGACGTCGCCGGTGTGCAGCCAGCCGTCGACGATCGTCCTCCCGGTCGCGACCGGGTCCTTGTAGTAGCCCGTCATCACCTGGTCGCCGCGGACGCAGATCTCGCCGACCTCGCCCTGAGGGAGTCGCTCGCTCGCGTCGTCCACGATCGCCACCCGGCAGAAGGGAAGGGCGGGGCGGCCGCAGGCGGCGAGGCGGACGTCGGAGGCGGGCTCTCCGTCGACGAGGTACTCGGCGGGCGCGAGCGCGGCGATCCCGAGCGCCTCGGTCTGCCCGTAGCCCTGCGCGACGACGGGGCCGAAGGTCTCGATTGCCTCCCGGAGCTTGTCGACGGCGAACGGCGCGGCCGAGGAGATCAGGTACCTGAGGCTCGAGTAGTCGAACGTGCGGACGTTCGGTTGGGCGAGCAGCCTGTAGATCACGGTCGGCGGCAGGAACAGCTTCGTGATCCCGTGCTCCTCGATCGAGGAGAGCACGAGCTGCGGCTCCGGCCGCTCGAGCAACACGAGCGGGCCTCCGCAGGCGAGTACGTGGTAGGAGAGGCCGCCGCCTGCGTGCGTGATCGGCGCTGCCACGAGCATCACCGGTCCGGGGTCCGGCCACGTGATCAGCTGGTGCGCCACGAAGGCGTGGTAGGCGCGGTGGGAGATCATCGTCATCCTGAACTCGCCGGACGTCCCCGAGCCCGTCTGCAGCCAGGCGGTTGCCTCGAGCGGGATCTCGACCCGCGGTGCTGTGTCGCCGTGCGGCGCGAGCCAGTCGGCGAGCCGGGGGACGTCGTCCCTGCGCGCGTCGATGCACACGAGCAGCTCGAGCTTCGGGAGTCCAGGACGCAGCTCCTGCACCTGGTCGTGGAAGCGCGCCTGGTAGAAGAGCGCCTCGCAGTCTCCGAACTCGAGGATCCGGAAGTTGTCGGCCGCGGTGTTGCGGAAATCCATCGGAACGTAGGCCATTCCCGATCGCATCACGCCGAGGGTGCAGGCGTAGCCGAGCGGGTCGTTGTCGCAGAGCACGCCTGCGTGCCGCCCGAGCCCGTAGCCGGCCGCGGCGAGCCCGTTCGCGATCCGGTTGACGAGGGCGAGCGTCTCGCGGTAGCTGAGCCGCCGCTCGCCGTGGATCACGCAGGGGCCGTCCGGATTGACGAGCGCGCCGCGCTCCAGGTAGTCCGTGACGGCCATCGGGGCTCAGCCCGTCGCTCGAGCCCTCAGCTCCGCGCGTCGGGCCTCCGTCGCCTCCTGCTCGATCTCGAGCGTCTCCGGGTCGAGCACGACCCCGTAGACGTCGCGTGCCCGTTCGAGCGAGACGAGCCCCTCGACCACGTCCTCTTGCACCCGCCCGGGTTCGCGGTCGAGCGGATTGCCCCAGCCGCCGCCGCCCCCGGACCGCGTGAAGCAGACCTCGCCGGCCCTGACCGGCATGCTCGTCATCGTGCGCAGGATGCGCCGGCCGCCGTCCGGGCTCTCGATCCACATCTCGTTCTTCGGCGCCGCCTGGCCGCCGGCGACCCCGAGCACCGGGAACTCCATGCCGTCCGAGTTGCCGGTCATCAGGATCGACGGTGCGTCCGGGTGCAGGTCGTCGTTCGCCGCCAGCTCCACGTAGACGCCGGGGCCGCCGCGGAACTCGCCGGCGCCCTCCCAGTCCTCGAGCAGCTCGTAGCGCCGCACCCAGAACGGCACCTGCGTCTCGAACACCTCGATGTCCGGGCGGACGATGCAGCCGACGAAGCCGAACGTTCCCACTCCCTGCCAGCCGTCGAAGCCCTTGACGGCGCCGCCGCTACCGTCGCTCGCGAAGGTCTCCGCGAAGTAGTGCTCGATCGTGCCCGTGCGCGGGTCGATCCGGTCGGGGTTGTAGCCGACGTTGATCGGGCAGAAGTGGCGTCCGAACATCCCGATCGCCCGCTCCGGGAGGGCGTCGGCCATCGCGAGCTGGACGG
>JBBILK010000287.1:0-4494 GCA_037444965.1 Actinomycetota bacterium
CCGCGCCGAACGCAAGGCGGCTACCGGCTCTTCGCGGAGGATGACGTCGAGCGGCTGCAGACGATCCTCCGGCTGCAACGGGACGAGTTCCTCCCGCTGCGCGTGATCAGGGAGGAGCTCACGGCACCGGGCCGGGGTCGCCGCGAGCGGAAGAAGGGGGCCGCGAAAGGCCTCCGGGGCCGCGTCGAGGTCCCGCTCGTCGACATCGACGAGCTGTGCGAGCGGGCCGGCGTCGAACCCGGCTTCGTCCGCGAGCTCGAGGCCTTCGGGCTCGTCGGGCAGGAGTCCGACGGCCGCGCGGCCGGGTATCCGGAAACGGATGCCGACGTGGCGGCCGTGTGCGCCCGCCTCTCCCGCTACGGAGTCGAGCCGCGGAACCTGCGAGCCTTCCGGTCGGCCGTCGAGCGAGAGGCCGCCCTGCTCGAAGCGCTGGTCGCGCCCGCGCTCCGCTCGCGCAACCCGGAGCGCCGGCAGAGCGGGGTCGACGATCTCGAGACGCTCGCGGCGCTCTCGCTCGAGCTGAGCCAGCTCCTCTTCTGGCGCGCCCTTCGGGGGCTCGTCCGGTCGTGAGCCTCGACCTCAGGTCGAAGATCCGGGACATCCCGGACTTCCCACGGCCCGGCATCGTGTTCAAGGACATCATGCCGTTGCTCGAGGACGCCGAGGCGTTCCACGAGGCCGTCGAGCAGCTCGCCGCCTTCGCCGAGCCTCGCAAGCCCGATCTCGTGCTCGGGGCCGAGGCCCGCGGGTTCATTCTCGGCGGCGCGCTCGCCTACCGGCTCGGGACCGGCTTCGTGGCCGCGCGCAAGCCCGGCAAGCTCCCGTGGCGGACGGTCAGCGTGCAGTACGCGCTCGAGTACGGCAGCGACACCCTCGAGCTGCACGACGACGCGATCCGCCGCGGGACACGGGTTCTCGTGCACGACGACCTGCTCGCAACCGGCGGCACCGCGAAGGCGAAGGTCGACCTGGTGGAGCGGATGGGCGGCACCGTGGTCGGCGTCGCCTTCCTCGTCGAGCTCGGGTTCCTGAACGGCCGCGAGCGCCTCGCCGGGCACGACGTCTTCTCGCTCGTCCACTACAGCTGAGGTACCCCGTGCAAGGGGCACACGCGGTGCTCCCTCCCGTCAGGGATCGAGCGCGAGCGCCGCGGCCGTCGATAAGACACATCGACGACCGATGCACTCGCGGAACCGCCACACACCGCGCCGGCGGGGGAGCGCGCTCCTCCTCCATCACTGTGCCGCGCTCGAGCGGATCGTCACCGACGAGCGCGTGAGCGCCCGGCACCGCCTCGAGGCCGCGCTCGGCCGGGAGCTCGCGGCGCTCCTCCTGCGCGGCCTGGGCCGCGCTCAGCGGCCGCGGTCCTCGGTGGGGCTCTTCTGACGCCCCGGCGCATCGCCGCCCCGCAGCAGGATCACGAAGAAGATCACGGCGAACGCCACGATCGAGACGACGATCGAGGTCGCCTTCGAGATCGAGATCGCGAGCATGCCCACGAAGACGAGCAGGCTCAGGACGGCAGCCCAGAGGAAGGCGACCGTACCCTGGCCGAGCGCCGGCGGACGGGGAGCGTGCACGCGGGCAATCTACTCGACGCGCGCGACGCGCGGGCGGCCACTGGACGGGACCAAGAGTTCGCCGAGCCGGTAGCGCTTTCGTCCACCCGACCGACCAGACCTCCGCTGCCGCGTACCTTCTGCTCGGTAGAGCTTCGACCTACTCACGCCCCGTGCTCGGCGCACTGCGCACAGTAGGGCTTCGCGAGACATGACGCAAGGGGACAGGAACGAAAATTCGTCCAATTTGCAAGAAAGTTATTCTTCACACGAATATCCACAGAAAAAGCGAGCTCCTGTGGACGGCTGGGGATTTCCTGGCGCTTAGCCGGGCGCGAGTGCGCTCGCCGAGTACTCGCCGCCGGCATTCCAGAGCAGGAAGCCGACGACGCGACCCCCGACTTCGCGTGCGCGGCGGGCAGCGGCGACCTGCGCGAGCACGTCGGCGACCTCGTAGGTACGGCCGAGCGAGAAGTCCTGGAGCCAGGGGACGAGCTTGACGTCGGTGCCTTCCAGGCGGGCGCGGAAGTCGAGCAGAGAGCGGCTGACGACGAGCCCCGGCTGAGCGCCCGGATCGGGGATGCCGTACTCGCCGGAGTTGTAGTGCGACGGATAGACCATCGGGTAGATCGTGTCGAGATAGGGGGCGAACTTCCGCGGCCGCTGGCCGATCCCGAGCTCCCGGGTCGCCGAGAGCCCGAAGAGGGCGGCAGACACCCGCACGCCCAGCGGGCGGAGCCGTTCCGACGCGTACTCGAGGAAACCGGCGATCGTCTTCCAGCGAGGCTCGGCCCGCTTGCCGCGGTAGACGGCGGCGGCGACGTTGCCGTCACTCGGGAAGCGCACGTAGTCGAACATGATCTCGTCGAAGCCCGCCTTCGCGGCGGCCTCGGCGATCGCCACGTTGTACTCCCAGACCCGCCGGTCGTAGGGGTTGGTCCAGCCGAGCCCGGCGTCGTTGCGCCAGACCGTTCCGGACGCCGTGCGGATCGCCAGGTCGCTGCGGCCGAGCGCGAGCTTCGGGTCCTCGTACACCACGACTCGGCCGATCAGGTACAGACCCGCGGCATGGACCCGAGCGGCGAGCTCCCGCGGGTCGTAGTAGTCCTCGGCCGCGCCGACCTTCACCGCGAGCGGGACGCTGGGCCGCACGAACGCGACCTCGCCGTTCTCGTCCTTGACGTCGACCTCGAGTGCCGTCAGGCCGTCGTCCGCGAGCGCGACGTACTCGTCCAGCTTCTCCGGAATCGACGCGAGCGCCATCGTCACGTGCACGCCCCGTAGCTCGTCCGGCACCGCCGCTGCCGCCGGCGTGCTCTCGCTCCCGCCGGTCGCGGGTGCGGTCGTGCCGGTCGGGGGGGAGGGGCCGGCCGCCTCCTTGCCGCCGGACATGAAGCGCGCGTTCAGGGCCAGCGCGACGATGGCGCCGCACAGGACGGCGACCGTGACCAGCCGACGGATCCGCCGCCGCCTGCGCGCGCGCGCGCGGCGCTCGCGGAAGCGGTCACTCGGGTCGATCCGTCCCGGGAAGACTGGCGGATCGTTAGACACGGGCCATGCACGGTACGCGCTTTCCGCGCGATTGGCAAGCGGTTGTGGAAAAGCTCACGTTGTGGACAACTGGGGGAGCCTGGCTCCTCTGCGGACGGGCCGCGTAGCTTGACATAACGCGCGTTATCGTGCGTCGCCTCGAGCGCCACGAAGGTATGGGCAAGCGTCCGGTTCCCTGCTAAGGTGAGGAATTGCGTCCCGGCGCTGTTGCGCCCGCCCCCGCCGGGGACTTGCGCCGGGTGGGTCGATGTGAAAGAAAGAGAGCTGCGAACGCCGATGGCCGAAGAGACCACCGTCCAGTTCCCGCAGACCGAGGAGTTGCAGCAGCTCCTCGAGACCGCCGAGACGACGGGTTTCGTCGATCACGCCGAGCTCCTCGAAGCGGTCGAGGCCGCCGAGCTCGAGGCGCCGGACGTCGAGGCGCTGCTCCGCGAGCTCGAGGACCGCGGGATCGAGGTCGTCGAGAAGAAAAACGGCCAGCCCGACCAGGCGGCCGAGGTGACGAGCGCCAAGGCGACAGACCCGTTCGAGGCCGGCGTCGAGACGACGACTGACGCCCTCCAGCTGTTCCTGCGGGAGATCGGCCGGCACCCGCTGCTCACCGCCGCCGACGAGGTCGAGCTGGCCAAGCGGATCGAACGGGGCGACATGGGTGCCAAGCAACGGATGATCGAGTCGAACCTCCGGCTCGTCGTCTCGATCGCGAAGAACTACCGCAACCAGGGTCTGCCGTTCCTCGACCTGATCCAGGAGGGGATGTTCGGACTGATCCGCGCGGTCGAGAAGTTCGAGTGGCAGCGCGGGCTCAAGTTCTCCACCTACGCGACGTGGTGGATCCGGCAGGCGGTCCAGCGCGCCGTCGCCGACAAGGCGCGGACGATCCGCATGCCGGTTCACGTCGTCGAGCGGATGCAGAAGATGCACCAGGCCGAGCGGCGGCTCTGGATGCAGCTCGCGCGCGAGCCGACCCTCGAGGAGATCGCCGAGGAGGCCGGGCTCCCGCTCCAGCAGGCCGCAGAGGTGCGCGCGGCGGCGCGGACGTCGACGAGCCTCGATCAGCCGATCGGCGAGGACGAGGACGCGGTCTTCGGCGACCTCGTGCCGGGGGACGGCCCCCTCCCCGAGGAGGAGGCCGAGCGGCGGCTTCGCAACGAGGCGCTCGAGCGAGCCCTCGAGGCGCTCCCGGCCCGCGACCGGCGGGTGCTCGAGCTGCGCTACGGCCTGCGCGGCGCCGAGCCCCACACGCTCGAGCAGATCGGCAAGCGCCTCGGGATGACGCGCGAGCGCGTGCGCCAGATCGAGGTCGAGTCGCTGAACCGGCTCGCGTCGCTCCGCGAGATCGACGGCGTCGCGATCCACTAGGGCGCAGCCGCTGCGCGGCTGC
>JBBILK010000288.1:0-4493 GCA_037444965.1 Actinomycetota bacterium
TCGTCTATGATCGAACGCGTGTTCGTCTCGCGTCTCCTCCCCCTCGGGGCCGTCCTGCTCGTCTCGCTCCTCGCCGTGCTCGGGACCGCACGGGTAACGAGCGGGGCGGCCCCTGAGGCGCGGGTGGGCGACCCCGTTGGGGGTGGGGTGGTGGGAGAACGTCATCGAGTAGAGCCCGGTGACACGCTCTGGCAGATCGCGGTCGACCACTACGGCGGCGACCCGCGCGAGGCGGTCTGGAGGATCCGGGAGCGAAACGGGCTCGACGATCCGCTGATCCGGCCCGGCCAGCTGCTCGTCCTGCCCTAGCCGGATCGCACCGGACCGCACCCCTACAATCGCGGGATGGATCTGGACGTCGTCTTCGTCGGCACGTCCGGCTCGGTGCCGACCGCGAAGCGGGCGCCGACGAGCCTGCTCGTTCGTCGCGGCGGCGAGCGACTGCTCGTCGACTGCGGCGAGGGAACGCAGCGACAGCTCCTGCGTTCCGGCATCGGGCTCGTCGAGCTCGCAGAAGTGTTCGTGACCCACTACCACGCCGACCATTACCTCGGTCTGCCGGGCATGTTGAAGACGTTCGCGCTCCGGGGGCGCGAGCTGCCGCTGACGATCTACGGTCCGCCCGGCCTCGGAGAGCTCGTGGAGGCGCTGCGCCGGATCTTCGGGAAGCTCACGTACCCGCTGCAGCTCCGGGAGCTTCGGCCCGAAGACACACTCGAGCGCGAGGGCTACCGGATCGTCACGTTCCCGAGCGACCACGGGATTCCCGGGCTCGGCTACGCGATCGTCGAGGACCCGCGACCCGGGCGGTTCGACGTCGAGGCGGCGCGGGCGCTCGGTGTGCCCGAGGGGCCGCTCTGGGGGCTGCTCCAGCGCGGCGAGCCGGTGCCGCTCGACGACGGGGAAACCGTGACGCCGGAGCAGGTGCTCGGTCCGGCCCGGCCGGGCCGCAAGGTCGTCATCTCGGGCGACACGAGGCCCGCTCGCTCGGTGCTCGAGGCGGCGATCGACGCCGACCTCCTCGTCCACGAGGCGACCTTCTCGGCCGACGAGAAGGAACGAGCGGAGGAGACCGGCCACTCGACCGCCGCGGATGCGGCCGAGCTCGCGCGGCTCGCCGGGGTTCGCATGCTCGCGCTGACCCACCTCTCGAACCGGTACTTCGGCGCCGAGCTCCTGCGCGAGGCGCGGGCGGTCTTCCCGGAGGCGGTCGTCCCGCGCGACTTCGATATCATCGATGTCCGCTTCGCCGAGCGGGGCGGGCCCCGGCTCGTGAAGGGCGGGGCGCTCGGCCGCCCGGAGGAACGAGAAGGCGCGGCCGCGCAGGAACCCGTCGTCGAGCTCGAAGGGACAACATGACCAGGATGGTGCAGGTGACCGTCGCAGGCGACCTGACGGAGGCCGAGGAGATCCAGACGATCCTCCATGCGGCCGGGATCCGCTGCGAGGTGGAGCCCGCCGTGGAGCACCACCCGACGGGTCTCGAGGACGCGCCGCAGCGCGTGCTCGTCCCCGAGTCCGCGCTCGAGGACGCGCAGACGGCGATCGAGGAGCTGTCCGAGCCGGACGAGTTCCTCGGCGACGAGTAACGCCGGTCGGCTCGCGTCGCTCAGACGGCGGCGACGACCTCCGCCCGGTGGCCGTCCGCGTGGGCCAGGCGCGTGTCGGTGGTCAGCAGCGGGGCTGCGAGCGCCTCTGCGAGGGCGACGTAGGCCGCGTCGTAGGCGCTCAGCGCGTCGCGGAGCTCCCAGATGCGACCCCGCAAGGGGGCCGCGCGGTGGCGGCGAACCGGCAGCGAGCCGAGGTCGTCGAGCGCCTCCTCCACACGCGGGAGCTCCAGCTCGCCCCGGCGGACCTTCCGCCGCAGGGCCGAGACGACCTCGACGTCGGCGAGGTCGAGCGTCTGCGGGAATCCGCCGGCGCGGAGCTCCGCCGCGACGCGCTCGGAGAGGCGCGGTGTTCGCAAGAGCAGGTCGGCGAGCGCCGACGCGTCCACGACGATCACGCGCCGCGCTCCTCGCGCTCGAGCCGGAGTGCCTCCGCGGCGCCGATCCCTCGCACCGGCTCCCGCCGGCCGATCCGCTCGAGCATCTCGTCGAGGGTCGGGAGGGAAGCGAGTCGCTCGAGCTCGATGCGGAGGTACTCGGAGAGGCTCATGCCGGACAGCGCGGCCCGCGCCTTGAGGCGACGGTGAGCCTCCTCCGAGACGTCGCGAACCTGGATCATGCCCACATGCATAGCATAGGAAACCACGCGGAATGCATGCGAGTTCGTGCCAGGACCGATCGCTAACGTGCTTGCCGTGACGCAACGGGGAGCACCGGACTTCGGCCGGCTGGCCGGGGACTACGACCGGCTACGGCCGGCGGACGCAGCCTGGCAGCGCGTGCTCGAGGCGATCTGGCAGGAAGGCGAGCTCGAGGGGCGCCGCGTCCTGGACGTGGGCTGCGGCACGGGGCTGCTCGCCGCCGAGCTGGCCGCGCGGGGAGCGAAGGTGTGGGGCGTCGATCCCTCCGCCGAGATGCTCGAGCAGGCGCGCCGCCGGCTGGGGCGGTCGGTGGGGCTGAAGCTCGGCCCGGCGGAAGCGCTCCCCTTCCGTGACGGCTGGTTCGAGCGAGCGGTGCTGCGCTGCGTCGTCCACCTCGTCGACCGCAGCCGGGCGCTTCCGGAGGTCGCGCGCGTGCTCGGTGAGGGCGGCAGAGCCGTCGTCGCGACCTTCCGCCCCGAGCACTTCGATGCGATCTGGCTCGCCCGCTTCTTCCCGTCCCTCAAGGCGATCGATCTGGCCCGCTTCCCCGAGCCGGGGCTGCTCTGCGGCGAGCTGCGCGAGGCCGGCTTCTCCGACGTGCGCGTGCATGCACTCTCGCTGGCTGCCACGATCGGCCGCGAGGAAGCCCTCGAGCGGCTCCGGGGCCGCTACATCTCGACGCTCTCGATGCTGCCGGAGGCGGAGTACCGTGCCGGCCTCGAGCGAGCCGAGCGGGAGCTCGAGGCCGAGACCGCGTACTCGCTCGAGTGGGCGACCGTGGTCGGCGATCGGTAGCGTCCCCGGGCGATGCAGGACGTCTCCGCGCTCCACGCCCGCGATCCCTTCGCCGCGCTGCTCGGGATCGAGCTCGTGAGCGACGATCCCGTCACGCTGCGGCTACCGGTCGGCGGGCGCCACACGAACTTCCACGGCGGCACGCACGGCGGCGCGGTGTTCGCGCTCGCGGACGCCGCCTTCGCGCTCGCCTCGAACGCTCCCGGCCCGCGAGCACTCGCGATCGACGCCCACCTGACGCTGAACAGCGGCAGCGCCGCGGGCGACGTCCTCACCGCCGTCGCCGAGGAGGTGGCGAGGGGTCGCACGGTGGCGACCTACCGGGTGGTCGTCCGGCGAGGGGACGGCCGGCTGGTGGGCAACTTCACCGGCACGGTCTCGATCGCGCCCGAGTAGAGCGGGCCCGGAGCGCTCGGCTCCGAGCCCGCCGCGACGCTACTCCTCCTCGGACATGCCGAGGATGTCCTCGCGGGCGAGCTTCCCGACGAGATCCGGGTGATCCCGCCGCATGTGCGCCTCGGCCGCGGCAACCAGCTCGTCGTCGCTGTCGCCTCTCACGACCTCTCCGCATTCGCAGTTGATCAGGTTGCCCATCGCTCCTCCCTGGTCGTCGTTCGCGATTGTGATCCGCCCGGCTTACGGCTACGTTGTGACCGTAGGGCGTGGGAGCACGACGAAGCCGGCCCGTGCGGGCCGGCTTCGCGTGGAGGGAGTTGCGGGATCGGGCTACAGCTCGCAGGCGACGCGCGCCTCGCCGGCGCCCGGTGCCCCGGTGCGGCACTGGTCGGACTCGGCGCCGCCGTTCAGCTTGTCGACCCCCTTGCCGCCGAAGAGCAGGTCGAGACCGGCTCCGCCGAGGAGGGTGTCCGCGCCGCGGCCGCCGCGGAGCACGTCGTTGCCATCGTCGCCGTAGATGACGTCGTTGCCGCCGAGGCCGCAGATGACGTCGTTCTCGGGCGTCCCGAAGAGGACGTCGTTGCCCTTGGTGCCGGTGATCGTGCAGGGCGCCGTCGGATCGGCTGCCGGCTCGACCGGCAGGACCGGCTCGGGCTCGACGACGGGAGCGACCCGCTGCCAGTCGGGCGCCTGCGAGACGGGGAAGCTCGTGAGCCGCGTCTCAGCGCCGCCGCTCGCGCCCATCGTGTAGACGTCCTTCGAGCGGGTGAAGGCGATGCGCTGCCCGTCCGGGGAGTAGGCGGGCTCCGAGTCCCAGACGGTGGTGTTGTTCGTCAGCTGCGTCTCGCCCCCGCCGGCGGCGCCGATCGAGAAGATCTCGAAGTCGCCATCGCGGTACGAGCCGTAGGCGATCTTCTGGCCGTCGGGCGACCAGGTCGGCCAGCGGTCGAGGTAACCGTCGTTGGTCAGCCGCGTCTCGCCGCCGCCCGCAGCGCTCATCGAGTAGATCTCGTTGGAGCCGTCGCGGGTGGACGTGAAGACGATCATCGACCCG
>JBBILK010000289.1:0-4462 GCA_037444965.1 Actinomycetota bacterium
CACCGGTGCTAGTCCTGCCTGGGCCCGCGGCCGCGGTGTCGCGGGCGGCCGCCCCGGCGCTCGCCGCCTGGGCGCTCCTCGCGCTCGCGCGGCGGAGCGCTCTTCGCGCGCTCCATCAGCTCCTCGGGCCCGACCAGGCCGCCGTTCTCGTGCTTCGCGACGAGCTTGAGCGCGATCCGGCCCCTGGCCTTGTCGACCTCGAGGACGACGACGTCGACCACGTCGCCACGCTCGAGCACGTCTTCGATGTGCCCGAGCCTGCCGGGCCCGACGTTCGACACGTGGAGGAGGCCGTCCGTGCCCTTCTTGAGCTCCACGAACGCCCCGAACTCGGTCGTACGCACCACCTTGCCCGTGTACGTGTCGCCCACCGCGGGCTCCTTCGTGAGCGCCCTGACCGCGGCTGCCGCGCCCTCCGCCTTGATCCCGTCCGTCGCGTAGATGAGGACGTTCCCGTCCTCCTCGATGTCGATCTGGACGTCGTAGTCGGCCTCGAGCGCCCGGATCGTCTCGCCACCCTTCCCGATCACGAGCCCGATCTGCTCGGGATCGATCTGGACGGCGGTGATCCGCGGCGCGTGGTCCGGTAGCTCCTCCCGGGCGTCGGCGAGCGTCTCGGCCATCCGGTCGAGGATGAACTCGCGCGCCGTCCGCGCCTGCGCGAGCGCCGTCCGCAGGATCTCCTGCGTCACGCCGGTGATCTTGATGTCCATCTGGAGGGCGGTGACGCCGAGCCGCGTGCCGGCGACCTTGAAGTCCATGTCGCCGAGGTGATCTTCCGCACCCTGGATGTCGGTGAGGATGACGTGGTCCTCGCCCTCCTTGATCAGGCCCATCGCGATTCCCGCCACGGGGCGCTTCATCCGGACGCCGGCCGCGAGCAGGGCCAGCGTCGAGGCGCAGACGGAGCCCATCGAGGAGGAGCCGTTCGACTCGAGCGTCTCGGAGACGATCCGGATCGTGTACGGGAACTCGCTCTCGGCCGGGATCATCGGCTCGAGCGCTCGCTGGGCGAGGAAGCCGTGACCGATGTCGCGCCGCTTGGGACCGCGCATGAAGCCCGTCTCGCCCACCGAGAACGGCGGGAAGTTGTAGTGATGCATGAACCGCCGTTCCTGCTCGAGCGAGAGATCGTCGATCCGCTGCCCCTCCTTCGCCGTTCCGAGGGTGAGCAGGCTCATGATCTGCGTCTGGCCGCGCGTGAACAGCGCCGAGCCGTGCGTGCGCGGCGCGACGTCGACCTCGCACGAGATCGGGCGGATCTCCTCGGTCGACCGGCCGTCGGGCCGCCGCTTCTCGACCGCGATCTTCCGCCTCACGAGATCCTTGTAGATCGCCTCCGCCGCCTTCTTCACGTACTGCTTCGTGAGCGAGTCCTTGACCGCGACCGCTTCGCCGTTCTCGCCCGTGGTGACCGGGCCGGCGGGGAACGGCAGCTCGACCTCGTCCACGATCCGGGCGAGCAGGAGGTCGCGCTTCGCCGACTTCAGCTCCTTCGAGTCCTGCTCGGCATCCGTGAGCGCGCGCAGCTCGCTCTCGAACTGCGCCCGCACGGGCTCGAGCACGGCCTCGAGGCGGATCTGCTCGAGCAGCGAGGCAAGGCTGAACTTCACCTGGGTACGCCGCACGATGTCGTCCTCCGTCGACGTCATCGAGATCGGCGGGCTCAGCTCGGCCTCGAGCTCCTCGACCGCCGCGGAGGCCTCCCGCAGCCCGTCCGTGCGAATCCGCTCGCGGATCCGGCCGCCGTGGCGCTCCTCGAGCTCGGCCGTGAACGCGAGGTCGAGGATCTTCGGCTTGCCGGCAACGCGCCGGAGCTCCTCCTGCGCCTCGCAGAGGACGCGGATCTCACGGTGCGCGGCCTCGAGCGCGGCGAGGAGCGTGTCCTCCGGCATCTCGTCGGCGCCGCACTCGACCATGGTGATCGCCTCCGCCGTCCCCACGACGAGGAGATCGAGCCGGGACTCGGAGAGCTCGGGCAGCGTCGGGTCGACGATCAGCCTGCCGTCGGCGTCGAGGCCGATCCTGACCGCGCCGACCGGGCCGAGAAACGGCAGGGACGAGATCATGAGCGCCGCGGAGGCGCCGTTGATCGCGAGCACGTCGTGCGCGACGACCTGGTCGGCCGACAGCACGGTCGCGATGATCTGTACCTCGTTCTTGTAGCCCTTCGGCCAGAGCGGCCGGATCGGCCGGTCGACCATGCGTGCGTTCAGGATCGCCCGCTCGGTCGGCCTGCCCTCCCGCTTGAAGAAGCCGCCCGGGATCTTGCCGGCCGCGTACATCCGCTCCTCGACGTCGACGGTGAGCGGAAAGAAGTCCGCGCCCTCACGCGCCTCGAGCCGCCCGTGAGCCGTCGCGAGCACCATCGACTCCCCCGAGCGGCAGACGACGGCGCCGTCGGCCTGCTTGGCCATCTTGCCCGTCTCGAACCGCACCTCGCGGCCGCCCACGTTGCACGAGACGGCTCGCTGCTCCGGCGCAACGATCGACATGTCCCCCTCCTCTTCCTCGAGGCGGAAGACGGGGCGGAGGTTTGAGGCAGCCTCGGCGGCGGGGCTCCCTCAAACTTCCACCGGCGCCTTCCGCCGGTTCCGGGCTAGCGCCGGAGCCCGAGCTCCTGGATCAGGCGGCGGTAGCCCTCGAGATCCTTCCTCTGGAGGTAGTTGAGGAGGCGCCGCCGCTGGCCGACCAGCTTGAGCAGGCCTCGCCGCGAGTGGTGATCCTTCGCGTGCGTCTGCACGTGCGCCGTGAGATCGTTGATGCGGCGCGTGAGCAGCGCGATCTGGACCTCGGGCGAGCCGGTGTCCGACTCGTTTCGACCGTGCTGCGCGACGATCTCCCGCTTTACCTCGGTTGTCAGACTCATCGCCCACTAGGCTAGCAGAGCGCCTTGCCGGGACGGGCCGCTGGGTAACGTGCCGAGCGCGATGCATGCAGGGAAGGTCGTACCCGCGATCGCCGCCGGTCACCCGGCGACGGCCGCCGCGGGCCTCGACGTTCTCGAGCAGGGCGGAACGGCCGTGGACGCCGCCGTCGCGGCCACGCTCGTGTCCTGCGTGGCCGAGACCGTCATGACCGGGATCGCCGGGGGCGGTCACGCGATCTGGTGGGATGCGGAGCGCGAGATCGCCGAGCTGCTCGACTTCTTCGTCGCCGTTCCCGGCCTCGGCGGGCGCCAGGGGACGCCGTCGCCCACGACCGAGCTCGAGATCACGTTCGGCGAGCAGCCGGTCCCGTACGCGGTGGGGATCGCGACCTGCGCGGTACCGGGAACCCCGGCCGGGCTCGGCGAGCTCTGGCGGCGGGGCGGGTCGCTCCCCTGGCGGCGCCTCTGCGAGCCCGCGATCGCGGCGGCCCGCGAGGGCGTCCCGATGCCGCCCGCGCACGCCGCCTGCCTCGCGATGCTCGAGCCCGTGATGACGCTCGACGCGGGACGGCGCATCTACGCTCCGAGCGGGCGCCTGCTGGGGCCGGGTGAGCTGCTCAGGCAGCCGGGACTCGCCCGGGCGCTCGAGCTCCTGGCCGAGGAGGGGCCACGCTCGCTCTACGAAGGCACCGTGGCTCGAGCGCTGCTCGACCTGATGAGCGAGCGCGGCGGCCTCGTCACGGCAGCCGACCTGGCCGCGTACCGCGCCGTGTGGCGCGAGCCGATCGTCCGCCGGTACGCGGGAACGCGGATCGCGACCCGCGGCGGCCTCGCGGGCGTCGCCGAGGCGCTCGGGCGGCTACCGACCCTCCGCGGGCTCTCGGAGGCCGACCGGGCGCTTGCCCTCGTCGAAGCGCTCGCCCATGGTCACGACGCCGGCCACACGACGAACCTCTCCGTCGTGGACGGCGGCGGAAGCGCCTGCGTCGTCACCACGAGCCTCGGTCTCGGCTCTGGCGATTTCATCCCCGGGCTCGACGTCCACCTGAACAGCATGCTCGGCGAGACGGAGCTGCTCGTGCGCTCGCCGAGGCCTGGCGAGCGAATGGAGAGCATGATGGCGCCAACCTGCGCGGTCGACGGGCGCGGGCTCGTCCTCGCGGCGGGCTCGGCCGCCTCCGCAGCGCTCTCGTGCAGGTGCTGGCCGGCATCCTCGACGAGGGCCTCGCGCTGCAGGAAGCGGTCGACCGGCCCCGTCTCCACCCGCTCGGAGACGTCGTCCACCTCGAGCCGGGCTTCTCGGAGGAGGTGCCGGCTGCCCTCGCCGCCCGCGGCTACGAGGTGCATTCGTGGCCGAGACGCCACCACTACTTCGGTGGCGCCAGCGTCGCCGGGCGTGCCGGCGCCGCCGCCGACCCTCGCCGCGACGGCCTCGCCGTGACTCTCGCTCCGGGCTAGCTAGACCGGGCGGCGGGCGGCCCGGGTTCGCTCGACATCGCGGGCGATCTGCTCCACGAGCGCCTGCTCGCTCTCGAACGCTCGCTCGTCCCGGAGCCGCTCCCACAGCTCGAGCCGCAGGTGGCGCCCGTACAG
>JBBILK010000290.1:0-4459 GCA_037444965.1 Actinomycetota bacterium
GGTCTCGTCGGGCTCGATGGTGACGAGCCGCAGATTGGAAACGTCGACGATCGACATCGGCGGCTTCTCGCCAAGACTAGCGAATCGTAACCAAGAGCACCAGTGAGTAGTTCGGCAGTGCCTTCCGCGGGGCAGATGCTGATCGTGCGCGACGCAGCGGTCTATCATCGTCCCCGTGGCGAGCGCGCCCGTCGATCTCCTGGCCGGGATCCCGATCTTCGCCGGGCTCGAGCGGCCAGACCTCGAGGCCCTCGCCGAGCGATTCGGCGAGCAGGTGTTCCCCGCCGGCGCCGTGATCACGCGGGAGGGCGAATGCGGCGCTCGTGTGCTCGCGTTCTTCGTGATCACGCGCGGCTCGGCGACCGTCTCGAAGACCGCCCGGCGGGTGGCGACGCTCGGACCCGGCGACTACTTCGGCGAGATCGCCCTCTTCGAGGACGTTCCGCGCACGGCGACGGTGACGGCGCACACGGACCTGACGTGCCTCACGCTCTCGGCCCCCGAGTTCCGCCCCTTCGTCGAGGCGAACCCGGCCATCGGCTGGCGGATGCTCTCGACCATGGCTCTGCGGCTGGCCGAGCTACGGGCGCTCTCGGCGTGAGCGGGCTCCACTTCGGACTCGTTCTTCCGAACTACGGCCCGCTGCTCGAGGCAGAACGGCTCGCTGCGGCCGCTGTCGCTGCCGAGGAGAGCGGCCTCGACTCCGGCTGGGTCACGGACCACGTGCTCGTGCCGGCGGAGCACGCGGCCGTGTACGGAAACATCGCCGAAGCGCTCGTCTCGCTCGGCTTCCTCGCCGGCCGCACGAGCAGGCTCTCGCTGGGCGTCTCCGCGCTGATCGTGCCCCAGCGGAGCCCGCTCGTCGCGCTGAAGCAACTGGCGTCGCTCGACTTCCTCTCGGGCGGGAGGATCGTGACGGCGATCGCGGCGGGCTGGATGGAGGGTGAGTTCGGCACGCTCGGCGCGGACTTCGAAGGCCGTGGCCGGAGGACGAACGACTGGCTCGAGCTCGCCGTGTCGGCGTTCGCACAGGCGCCGGGCCGGCTCGAGCACGAGGGCGGGATCCCGGTCGAGGACGCCTGGCTCGCGCCGGCCCTCGTGCGCCCCGGCGGGCCCGAGCTCTGGGTTGCCGGCGTCTCGCGGGCGACGCTCCGGCGCGCCGCCCGTACGGGCGTCTGGCACCCGGTCGCGCTCCCTCCCGACGAGCTCGGCCGCATGGCCTCCGAGTTCCGGCGTCTGCGTCCGGGCGGCCGGGTGATGCTCAGGCTCGGGGTCTACTTCGCAGACGTGCCGAAGCGGCTCGGGCAGGACGAGCGGGGGCGCCACGCGGTCGTCGGCCCGCCGGAGTGGATCGCGGAGCGGCTCGTCGACTACGTCGAGCAGGGCTGCGACGGCTTCGTCCTCAACCTCGGTCACGAGACGCCCGGTCTCGAGGAGCGCGTGCAGCGCTTCGCCGAGGAGGTCCGCCCGCTCGTCGAGAGCGCCGAGACGCGCCTCTGAGCGGCGCCGTCAAGCCTGCCGGCGCCTTGCGAGAATGGGCCGCGTGAGCATCCCCGCCGACGAGCTGCGGCCGGTCACGGCTCTCTTCGCCGACCTCGTCGGCTCGACCGGGCTCGGTGAACGGCTGTCACCCGGGGAGGTGAAAGCGCTCGTCGGGGAGTGCGTGACGCGCATGAGCCGTGCCGTCGAGGAGTTCGGCGGGATCGTGCAGGCGTACATGGGAGACGGGATCTGCGCCTACTTCGGCGTCCCGGCGGCGCACGAGGACGATCCCGAGCGGGCCGCGCGTGCGGCTCTGCGAATCGTCCAGCTGGTCGGGGAGTACGCGAAGGAGGTCGAGGCGGCGTGGGGCATCACCGGCTTCAGCGTCAGGATCGGCGTCAACTCGGGGCAGGCAGCCGTCGGTCTGGTGGGAGCGGCGACTCCGCAGGAGGTCGCTCTCGGAGACGCCACCAACGTCGCGGCCCGGCTGCAGGCGGCGGCGGAGCCGGGGATGGTCGTCGTCGGCGGGACGACCGCGGCCCGGATCGCGAAGCAGTTCGTGCTCGAGCCGCTCGGCGAGGTCGCGGTGAAGGGCCGGGCGGAGGCCGTGACGGCGTGGAAGCTCGTGCGGCCGCAGTCGGGGGCGAGAGCCGCGCCGTCGATGCCGCTGGTCGGGCGCGAGACCGAGCTCGATCGCCTGCGGGAGGCGCTCGACGAGCTCGTCGCCGGGCGAGGCCAGGTCGTCGTGGTGGTCGGCGAGTCCGGCCTCGGCGCGACGCGGCTGCTCGAGGAGTTGCGCATGCTCGCCGAGGGCCGTGCGACGTGGCTCGAGGCCGGGTGCCCGTCGTTCGGGAGCGAGCTCGTCTACTGGCCGCTCGAGGTCGTCCTCAGGCGCTGGCTCGGGGTCGAGGAGGGCGAGCCCGCGATCGCGGTTCGCACGAAGGCCCGGGCGAGGCTCGGCGAGGTGCTCGGCGAGCGGGCGGAGGCGGTGCTCCCCTACCTCGGGCCGCTGCTCGCCGTGACGCTCGACCCGGGCGCCGGCGGCTCCGAGCTTTCCCCGGAGGCGCTGGCCGCGGGGCTGCACCGGGCCTACCGCGACTGGGTACTCGCGCTCGCCGAGCGCGGACCGCTCGTGCTCGCCCTCGAGGACGTGCACTGGGCCGACGCGTCGACCCGCGAGCTGGTCGCCGACCTGCTCGAGGTCACCGACCGGGCACCGCTCCTCCTGGCGCTCACGACCCGTCCCGAGCCGGCCTCGGAAGGCTGGAAGCTCCGGCTGAAGGTCGAGACCGAGTACGCGCACCGGCTCACGGAGGTCACGCTCCGCCCGCTGTCCGAGCGGGCGCAGCGTGAGTACCTCCGCCTGCTGATGCCTGCGCTCGACGAGAGCGTCGTGGTCGAGCTCGTCGAGCGCGCCGAGGGCAACCCGCGCTACCTCGAGGAGCTGCTCCGGTTCCTCGTCGATGGCGGCGGACTCCTCCGCGAGCGGACGTGGACGCTCAGCATGAACGCGGCCGACCTGCTCCCGCCTGCCCTCGAGAACCTGCTCGTCGCGAGGATCGATCGGCTGCCGGAGACTGCCCGCAAGGTCGCACAGACGGCGGCGGTGATCGGGCGCACCTTCTCCGTTCGGCTGCTCGAGCGGGTCGTCTGGACAGACGACCTCGACCGCGACCTCGCCGCGCTCTTCCGGGCGGAGGTCGTCCGCGAGCTCCGCCGCTACCCCGAGCTCGAGTGCACGTTCAAGCACGGGCTGCTCCAGGAGGCGGCCCTCTCGACGCTCACGCCGGAGCGCCGTCGCGAGCTCCACGGCCGCGTGGGAGACGCGCTCGAGGAGCTGTACGCGGATGCGCTCGACGATCACCTCGAGCTGCTCGCACACCATTTCGGCCGCAGCGACCAGCTCGAGAAAGCGTTCCGCTACCTCGTGAGCGCCGCGGTGCGGGCCGACGAGTTCGGCGCCAGCCCGCAGGCGGCGGAGCTGCGGCGCCGCGCGGACAAAGTCAAGGCGCGGCTCGACAGAGTTCCGTAGCCGCTCCATCAAGCGGAACGGCCTGTTCGGACTCTGTAAGGGAAAGGGGTCTCGGGTTGCCGTTCGGCGAGGAGTCTGCTTACCTGGGGAAGGGCGTGCGGAGAAAAGTCCTGCTCCTGGCCGTTCTCGCGGCCCTGGCGTGCACGTCCGGGGCGCCCGCGGCGATCCTCGAGCGCACCGAGCTGATGCCCGGCGTGACCTACACCCGCGAGGTGAAGACGATCCGTGGCGAGCAGGTGGTGGTGCACGTCGTCGCGCCGAAGCCCGGGAGCGGCCTCTACCGCATCGTCCCCGTGCTCTCGAACGGGACGATCACGGGCCGGGAGCGACTGTCGGAGATGCAGGAGCGCCTCTCGAGCCAGGCAACCGTGGTCGGTGTCAACGGTGACCTCTTCAACAACGCCTACGGCTATCCGAGCGGGATCTACCTCCGTGACGGCGTCCTGCACGGACGCCCGTTCGGAGGTCGCTCCGCCCTCGGGATCGGGAGCGACGGTCTCCTCCGCGTCGGCCGGGTCGACCTCTCGGCCAGCTGGTCGATCGAGGACGGCAAGCGCGCGGCGCTCGGACAGCTCAACCGGCCGGTGGCCAGGTCGGGCGCGGGGCTCTTCACGCCCTCCTGGGGCACCGAGACGCCGCACGCGAAGAACGCGATCGACATCGTCGTCTCGGGGCTGCCCGCGACCCGTCCCGGCGAGGAGCTCGGGGCCGAGATCGTCGAGGTGCGGCGTGGCGGCGGGACGGCGGTTCCCGAGGGCGGCGCGGTGCTCCAGACGCGGGGCACCGCCCGGCGGCTCGCGGCTCGGCGGCAGGCACGAGCTCCTCGCACAGCGCCGTCGCGACGACGCCGTGCGGGCGGTCGCGACGGCGGACGGCGTAGAGCTCCATCGCGTCGACGTCGAACTCGGGCACGCACGGCGCGGCGTAGATGGTGTCGGGGATCTG
>JBBILK010000291.1:0-4453 GCA_037444965.1 Actinomycetota bacterium
CGTTCTGGCGGACGACCAGGCCGCTCTGCGGCTTCTCGTCGAAGAAGGCGGCGATCGGCGACTCGAGCGCCGCGGCGATCTTGCGGAGCGTGTCGATCGACGGATTCGCGCGGTCGAGCTCGATCTGGCTGATCAGACCGCGGGAGACGCCGGCCGCACGCGCGAGCTCGCTCGAGGACAGGCCCCGCAGGGTCCGGATCGTCCGGATCCGCTGCCCGATCGACACGCTCAGACTCCCGCCCGGGGCGCGACCCCCGCGTCGAGCCAGTCACGCACCGTCTCCGGCGAGAGCCTCGTCTCGACCGCGAGGAAGGCGAGATCCTCCTCCGTGAGCTCCGCCAACCCGCTCTTCGCGACGGCGCGCCGGAGGTAGGAGCGGCGGAGCTCGTCGAGATCGAGCTCGGAGACCGAGAGTTCCTCCGGCGCGCGCGGGATCGCGATCACCCTGCCGGGCTCGCTCTCGCTCGGGTGCGCACGCCGCACCTCGACGCCGAGCTCGCGGGCGAACGTGAGCTGGGCCGTCGGGTGCTTGCCGGCTCCCGTGTACTCCGTCTCCTGCACGACCACCACGGCGTCGCGCGGGAGCTCCTGCGCGAGCACGAAGGCCGCCGCGAGCGACGTGTTCCCGGCCGGGCCGCGCTCGAGCCCCTCGAGCCGGGCGAGCGCCTCCGTCATGTAGAAGACCTCGCCCTGCGTCACGGTCACGTAACGGTCGAGGTAGCGGAGCGGGCGGGCCGCGTTTCGCGGCACCTCGACCCGGTCCGGGTCGACCAGGAACGGGACGCCGAAGCCCGTGTGGCCGGTCGTGAACGACTTGCGGTTGAAGTCGTCGTCCGAGTCCATGCGCAGCCCGTGCAGGTCGACGCTGACGCCGACGACCTGCGTTCCCGGGCACCCGGCCGCCGCGAGGCCACGGGCCGTCCCGGTCACGTTCCCCCCGCCGGCGTGCGTGATCGCGACCGCGTCCGGCTCGCGGCCGTACCGCTCGCGCACCTCGGTGCCGATCTCCCACCCGAGCGTCTCGATCCCCGCCAGCGCGTGCGGCGTGTAGAGCGAGGCGCTGAAGTACCCGGTCTCCTCGAGCAGGAGCAGCATCGCGTAGAAGAGCTCCGGGCCGACGGTCAGCTGCCACACCTCGGCCCCGTAGGCCTCGCAGGCCCGCCCCTTCTCGAGGATCTCCGGCTGGCCGCGGCCCTTCGAGTCGAAGACCTCCTGGAGGACGACGCAGTGGAGACCTCGCATCGCAGCCTGCGAGGCGACCGCGGCACCGTAGTTCCCCGAGGTTGCCGCGATCACACCCGGGTAGCCGCGGGACTCCGCTTCGTGGACGGCGAGCGCCGCGCGGCGGGCCTTGAAGCTCCCGGACGGGTTCGCCGCCTCAGGAGCTGCGCGCCGCAGCCGGGAGGCGCGAGCTCGCGGGCGAGGCGGGTCAGGCGGGGAAGCTCGAGCAGCGGCGTCTCCCCCACTTTGGCCTGCCGCTGGATCCGGCGCACCTCGTCGAGCCCGGCGCCCGCGCTCGCCATCAGGCCTTCGTAGTCGAATGCCAGGCCGTCTGCCTCGAAGCGCCGGTAGTCGACGCCGACGGCCCGCTCGACGATCGCGGCCCGCCGGCTCATCACCGCGGCGTACGAGCGATCAGTCATCCGCGTGCTCCTTCTGCAGGCGGGCACCGAGCTCCCGCCCGACCGCGAGCAGCTCCGGGACCGGGCGCCCGAACGAGTGGCCAGGCTCCGGGAGGACGCGCAGCAGCGTCCCCTCGACCCGCCGGCCGAGGAGCGTCGTGACGGCGGTTTCCTCACCCGGCCGCGCCTCGCCGGCGAGGAAGCCCTTGACCCGCGCCTCGAGCGGCACGCGCGCCGTGTCATCGGGCAGGCCCGGCGCCCGCTCGCCGGGAGCGAGCAGGACGACGTGGACCTCGACCCAGTCGCCGGGCCGGCCGACGATCTCCCCGCCGTTGCCGGTCACTCCGAGCCCGAGCTCTCGCTCTCCATGGCCGAGCGCCGCACGTAGACCATCCGGCACTGGCCGTCGCCGAGACAGCGGTACTCGTCCTGGGTGGCGTAGAACTCGTCCCAGAGGCCGAGCGCCTTCATGATCGCCTGGTAGTAGTTCGCGGAGGTGGCGCCGATCGTCTTCTGGTGCATCCGGTTCGCGGCCACCTTCCCGTACATGTCGATCATGTTGTCCCAGAAGGGGCAGGTCTTGATGATCGCGACGTGCCGGTCCTCGGTCGTCTCGACGTCCTCGACCTCGCAGCCGATCGCCTCCCAGTAGGCGCGGTTCATCCTGGCCAGATCCGCGGTCGTCCTGATCTCGTCGAGCCCGATCGCCTGCTTGACCGCGTCGAGGAACGTGAGCGCGATCTGCTCCCAGACGCGCGAGTAGACGATCAGCCCCTCGCGGGCGCCGTAGCGTCGCTCGAGCACCTGCCACATCTCGTGGTCGTGGGCGGTGAACGCCCTGTTCCAGAAGACGAGCTCCTCCTCGGCGGTCCGGCCGGTCCGCTCGAGGAGCTGCGGCACGTCGAGCTCGAGGGAGAGCCCGTACGGCGGCTGCTCGCTCGCGAAGACGAGGACGCTCGCCGCCGCCTCGCGCACCTCGGCCGGCAGTCGCCGCCACGTCTCGCTGCACAGGATCCGGGCCTCGTCCTCGCCCTTCTCCTCCACGGCCGCGCGCCACAGGAGCTCGGGCTCGAGCGTGAAGCCGAACACCCAGGTGTGCAGCGCTTCCTCGAGCGACTGGCCGGTCCGCTCGATCGCCTTCAGCACCCAGTTGCGCGGGTCGTCCGGGTCGTCCCCGAGCGGGCGAAGGAGAAACGGCGCCTCCTGGTCGACGAGCTGCTGCGCCACGGGCAGCTGCTTCGTGAACCCGGGCGCGGTTCCGTCGGGCGACATCGTCTGCCTCCTCTCCCGCGGCTCACACCGCCGCCGCCAGGCACTCCTGGATGAACGGCGTCGTCGTCAGCACCTCAACGCCGTCGTCCGAGACCATCACCGTCTCCTCGAGCGCCGCCTGGATGTACGTGTTGTCGTCGATCATCCTGTGGAACCGCGGCTCGAGCGTGAAGCACATCCCGGGCTCGAGCACGACGTCGAGGTGGTCGGGGGCCGTGCCCGCCTTCATGCAGACGGGGAGCTCGCAGCAGTTGAGCCCGATCCCGTGCCCGGTGTCGAAGCGGTCCTCGAGGTAGCCGTAGCTCGTCGCCACCCGCCGGACGGCGGCGTCGACCTCCGAGATGCGGATGCCGGGCCGGATCGTCTCGATCCCCGCGTACATGGCCTCGTAGTTGACGCGATAGAGCTCCTTGAACTCCGGCGTCGGCTCGCCGATGAAGCCGGTTCGCATGCAGTCGCCGTTGTAGCCCTCGACGATCGGCCCCATGTCCATCACGATCGCGTCGCCCTCCCGGAGCACCCGGTTGGTCGGGTAGAGCGCGCCCTCGGTGACCGGCCCCGACGTGAGGAACGGGTAGAAGCCGTCTCCCTCGGAGCCGAGCTCGTACATCCGGCCCATGAAGGCGCCGTAGACCTCGTACTCGGTCACGCCGGGTGCGAGCGCGTCGAGCCCGGCCTGCACGCCTTCGCTCGCGACCCAGGCGGCCTTGCGCATCAGCTTGCGCTCCTCCTCGTTCTTGACCGCGCGCTCCAGCAGCAGCGGCTCCTCGGCGTTGACGAGCTCGATCTCCGGCATCGCCGCGCGGAAGGCCTCGAGGATCACCCAGGAGACGCGGTCGACGCCCACCTTGCCCCGAGTGACGCCGAGCGCCGCCAGCGCGTCCTTCGCCCAGGCCGCGTACCGCTCCTGGATCAGGCTCGCGTTGAAGATCGAGAAGTGGTCCCAGCCCGTCTGCTCCTTCAGCCAGGCGCCCTCGTTCGCCCAGTGCGGCCCCGGCGCCACGTGCAGGCCGCAGTCCACCGACTTGACCGCCCCCTCCCGCGTGATCACCGCCATCGAGTTCGGCTCCCAGCCGTAGACGAAGAACCGCCGGACGTCCGCGATGTACTGGACGTTGTCGTGCTGGGTGGCGAGGATCGCGTCGGCGCCGATCTGCTTGCACACCTTCACGGCCGACTCCTGCCGCAGCCTGATCAGCCGGTCGTAGTTCACCTCTTCAGCAGCCATGCCGTGCTCCTTTCCTCAGACGTCTGCGGGCAGCTCGTCGGCGCTCGCAAGCTGCCAGAGCGCGATCGCCGTCAGGTCCGCGACCGCCTTCAGGGAGTTCCCGTCGAGCTTGTCGACGGTGTCGTGGATCGAGTGGTAGTAGAAGTCGTCGGGCTTCCAGAACCAGATCGCCGGCACCCCGGCCTCGAGGAAGCGGCCCGACTCGGCGACACCCCAGGGAGCGGTCATGCGGCCGACGTCGTAGCCGAGCTCGTCGGCGAGGGTCTCCACCCAGCGCATCAGCCACTCCGTGTGCGGGATCGGATCCTGGTCGGGCCAGTGGCCGACCTCG
>JBBILK010000292.1:0-3440 GCA_037444965.1 Actinomycetota bacterium
GACACGCTGATGTCGTCCTCGGACATCCGGCGTACCGCCCACACGTTCCCGCTGCTCCTCGCCGGCGCCGACTTCCTCTTCTCGGGCTTCGGCTCGATCCCGGCCTACGACAACGCCTTCGGCCCGTCGAACTTCAACGCGGAGGACCTCGACGACTACCTCGTCGTCCAGCGCGACTGGGGCTTCGAGGGCGGGCTCCGCGCGCGCGACGACGAGGAGCTGCTCGCGCTCCGCCGCCGTGCCGCGGAGGCCTGCCGGGCGGTGTTCGAGGAGCTCGAGCTCGCCTCGTTCACGGACGAGGACGTCGAGGCGTGCGTGCTCGCACACGGCTCGCTGGACGTGCCCGAGCTCGCAGGTGACCTCGTGCCGACGGCGGGCGACCGGATCATGGAGCGGGGCGTCACCGTCATCGACGTCGTTCGGACGCTCGCCGGGGCCGGCTTCGAGGTCGAGGCCGAGCGCGTCCTCGAGATGCTGCGTCAGCGGTTGCTCGGCGACTTCCTGCAGACCTCGGCGATCTTCGACGAGGACATGCGCGTCCTCTCGAACCTCTCGGATCCGAACGACTACGCCGGGCCGGGCACCGGCTACCGCCTCTCTGCGCAGCGTCGCGAGGAGATCGCCCGCGTGCGTCAGGTCTGGTCGCCGTCCGCGCTCGCCGACGAGCAGGGCCGCGCCGCGGGCTGCCTGCGGCTCGCCGAGCTGGGTCCTCCCCGGCAGCGAGTGTCGCCCGACGAGGTGGTCGTGGGCCTGTCGCCGGCGTTCGGAACGGAGATCTGGGTGGCGCTGAACGGGATGACGGTCGCCGAGGTGCTGCGGCAGGTGCTCGCCGGAATCGAGGAGGAGGGGGTCGCGAGCCGGATCGTCAAGGTGTATCGCTCGATCGACCTCGGGGCGATCGGCTGGACGGCGGCACAGCTCTCCGGCTCGGGTGTCTCGGTGGGGCTGCAGGCGAAGGGCACGGCGCTGATCCACCGAGCCGACCTGCCTCCGCTCTCGAACCTGGAGCTGTTCTCGATCGCGCCGCGGGTCACTCCCGAGCTCTACCGTGGACTCGGCCGCAACGCCGCCCGCTTCGCGAAGGGCTCAGCACCCGAGCCCCTGCTCCTGCCCGAGTCGAGCGAGCCGCTCGGGCCGAAGTACCACGCGCGGGTCGTGCAGCTCGTCGCCGTCGAGCGCCGGCTGGCGCGCCAGGCCGACCCGGTCGAGCTGGAGGCCGAGTGGCCGGCCTGACGTATCCGCTCTCGGAGAGCGGCCGGGATGCCGTTCGCTCGACGAGCGGCCGGGCCGTCGCCGAGGTCGCGCTGGCCGCGGTGCTGGGCGGCGAGATCGGTCCCGCCGACGTGCGGATCTCGCCAGAGACGCTGCGCCTGCAGGCCGACTTCGCCGAGGAGGGCGGCAACCGCCAGCTCGCGGAGAACCTCCGGCGGGGCGCCGAGCTGGTCGCCTTCACCGACGAGGAGCTGCTCGAGTTCTACGAGCAGCTCCGCCCGGGGCGCTCGAGCGCCTCCGAGCTCGACCGGCTTGCGGCGGCTCTCGCCGAGCGGGGAGCCGAGCGCTGTGCGGCCCTCGTCCGCGAGGCGCGCGCGGCGTACGTCCGCCGGGGCCTGATCCGGTGAGAGCGCGCGAGCTCGGGATCGCGATCGGGCCTGGCTCGCCCGGCCCGGTGAACGCGATCACCGACGTCGCGGGCGTCCGGGTCGGGCACACGACGCTGATCGAGGGCGACGCCGTCCGCACCGGCGTGACGGTGATCTTCCCGCACGAGGGCGAGCCCGGCCTCGACCCCGTCTTCGCCGGCTGCCACCGCCTGAACGGGAACGGCGAGCTCACCGGGCTCGAGTGGGTGCGGGAGTCGGGGCTGCTCACCTCCCCGATCGGGCTCACGAACACGCACTCCGTCGGCGTCGTCCGCGACGCGATCATCGCCGACACGGTCACGAGAGGTGCCGAGGGCGGCTGGCACCTGCCGGTCGTCGGCGAGACCTGGGACGGTGCCCTGAACGACATCAACGGCATGCACGTCAAGACGGAGCACGTGTTCGAGGCGATCGAGTCGGCCTCGGGCGGGCCCGTGCCCGAGGGGAACGTCGGCGGCGGCACCGGCATGATCTGCCACGGCTTCAAGGGCGGCATCGGGACCGCGTCACGCGTGCTGACCGCGAAGGACGGCGGCTACACGGTCGGCGTCCTCGTGCAGGCGAACTACGGCGACCGGACCCGACTTCGAGTCGAGGGAGTCGCGGTGGGGGAGGCGATCACCGACGACGTGATCCCCGTGGCGAGCTACGAGGCCGGTCCCGGCGGCGGCTCGATCATCGTCGTCGTCGGCACCGACGCGCCGCTGCTGCCGCACCAGTGTCACCGGCTCGCGCAGCGGGCCGGGCTCGGCGTCGCCCGCGTCGGGGGCGCCGGCGAGAACGGGAGCGGCGACATCTTCCTCGCCTTCGCAACCGGAAACCGTGGGCTCGTGGGCCCGGGGACGAAGCCGGTGACGATGCTCTCCAACGACTCGATCGACCCGCTCTTCTACGCGACGATCGAGGCGACCGAGGAGGCGATCGTGAACGCGATGCTGCAGGCCGAGACGATGACGGGCCGTGGCGGCTCCACGGCCTACAGGCTCGATCCCGAGCTGCTCGTCGAGACGATGCGTCGCGAGGGCTTCGAGCTGTCGGTCAGCAAGCCCCAGGTCATCACGCGCGAGGTCGACGGCCACCGGCACGAGCCGATGGAGCTGCTCGTCATCGACTGCCCGGAGGACTACGTGGGCGTGGTGACGCAGGCCGTGGCCTTGCGCAAGGGGCGCATGACCAACATGGCGAATCACGGTACGGGCCGCGTGCGCATCGAGTTTCGCATCCCGTCCCGGGGCCTCATCGGCTTCCGCAGCCAGTTCCTCACCGAGACCCGTGGTACCGGCCTGCTGAACCACCTGTTCGCCGGTTACGAGCCGTGGCAGGGAGAGATCCCGCACCGCACCAACGGTGCGCTGGTGGCCGATCGCACCGGCTCCGTGACGTCCTACGCCATCGCCGGCCTCCAGGACCGCGGCGAGATGTTCGTCGAGCCGGGCGAGACCGTGTACGAGGGCATGGTCGTCGGTGAAAACGCGCGCGAGCAGGACATCGACGTCAACATCACCAAGGAGAAGAAGCAGACCAACATCCGTTCCTCCACCTCCGACATCGCCGTCCAGCTCGTGCCGCCGCGCAAGCTCTCGCTCGAGCAGGCCCTCGAGTGGATCAGCGACGACGAGATGCTCGAGGTCACGCCAAAGTCCCTCCGCATCCGCAAGCGCCTCCTCGCCCAGACCGACCGCGCCCGCGAATCCCGCAGGGGCTGACGCCCGAAGATGTGGCACAGCCGCCCCCGGCTGTGCAATGCGCGTGGCACACACGCGTATCGCATGCGGGGGGCCTCTCGCCCATCAGCCGTCC
>JBBILK010000292.1:3453-4451 GCA_037444965.1 Actinomycetota bacterium
GTGGTTCCTGACATGGCCGCAGTGACACAGCCGCCCCCGGCTGTGCAATGCGCGTGGCACACACGCCGTATCGCACGCGGTTAGCCTCTTGCCCATCAGCCGCCCCTCTGTGGAAATCTGTGTAATCTGTGGTTCCTGAGATGACCGCAGAAGAAGTCATCGCCGAACTCCACCGCCACGCCAACCCGAAGAACGTCGAGGGCATGGCGCGCTTCGGCATCTCCGCCGACGGCACGCTCGGGATCTCCCTCCCCACCCTGCGTGCCATCGCCAGGCACTGTGGCCGCGACCACGCGCTCGCCGTCGCGCTGTGGGACAGCGGCATCCACGAGGCGAAGCACGTCGCGACGATGGTCGAGGACCCGAAGACCGTCACGAAGAAGCAGCTCGAGTCCTGGGTGCGCGATCTCGACTCGTGGGACGTGTGCGACGGGTTCGCCTGGTTCGTCGACCGCACGCCGCACGCCTATGGTCTGGCGCTAAAGTGGAGCGCCAGCAAGCGCGAGTTCGTGAAACGCGCGGCCTTCGCCACCATGGCCGGCCTCGCGATCCACGACAAGAAAGCCGCCGACAAGGACCTCCTCCAGTTCCTCCCCGTCATCCGCCGCGAGGCCGGCGACGACCGGAACTACGTCCGCAAGGCCGTCAACTGGGCCCTCCGCCAGATCGGCAAGCGCAACCTCCCGTGCAACAAGGCCGCGATCGCCACCGCCGGGCAGATCCGAGCCGACGGCACCAGGTCCGGCCGCTGGATCGCCGCTGACGCCCTCCGCGAGCTCAAGTCCGGCGCCGTGCAGGCGAGGCTTCGTTCTCGGAAGTAGGTCGTCTGTACCGGGCCCGACCGCCGCGGCTACCCTTATGCTGACCGCATGAAGGCGCCAGCCTCCGCGTCCGCCGCCGCGCTACTCGCCTTCCTGCTGATCGCCGGTTGTGGCGACCCGCAGGCCGATGTCCAGCGCACGATCTCCGCCGAAGACCTGTCGCTGCAGGATGTCCGC
>JBBILK010000293.1:0-1019 GCA_037444965.1 Actinomycetota bacterium
CGACCGGCAGCAGGCGGTCGTTCGGGATCACGATCAGCGTGTCGACCTTCTCGCGCAGGTTCTTGATCCCGGACTCGGCCTGATCCGCCCGCTTCTGGCCCTCGAACGTGAACGGCCGCGTCACGACGCCGACCGTGAGTGCCCCGAGCTCGCGGGAGATCTCGGCGATCACCGGCGCACCGCCTGTCCCCGTGCCGCCACCTTCGCCCGCCGTCACGAAGACCATGTCAGCGCCCTTGAGCGCCTCCTTCAGCTCGTCCCGGCTCTCCATCGCCGCCTGGAACCCGACCTCCGGGTCGGCGCCGGCGCCGAGCCCGCGTGTCACCTTCGCGCCGATGTGGAGCTTGACGTCGGCCTCGCACATGAGCAGCGCCTGCGCGTCGGTGTTGACGGCCAGGAACTCGACACCCTTCAAGCCTGCGTCGACCATGCGCGTGACCGCGTTCGTCCCGCCGCCGCCGACGCCGACCACCTTGATCACCGCGAGGTATCCACCCGTCTGATTCATTGTCTCAACGTTCCTCTAGCTCAATCTCAAGTCAAACCTGTGGTTCAGAGTACGCTTCTCGAGTGTACTTGTCAATCGGTAATTTGCAGGGAAAACTTGAGCGATATCTCAACCTCAACTCGCGAGTTGAGACTTTGGTGCACCGACAGGCCTCGCCGGCAGGCTGACGTCGAGATAGGCGAGCTCCTCGCGCTCCGCCCGCGTCAGCGAGCCGAGCACGGCCGCGGCCGCCTCGAGCTTGAGGCGAAGCTCGGCTGCGCTACCGAGCCGCAGCTCGAGCTCGCCGGGGAGCACGAGGACGAGCGAGCCGCCGGCTTCGCGAATCCTCTCGACCCGAACGGGAAACTCCGCCGGGATCTGCCCGAGCGCGCGCACGGCCGCCCCGCCGATTGCCTGCGGAAGCACCTTGCCCGGCGCGATCCCGACGACGCCCTGTCCGAGCCAGACCCGGGGCAGCCGAGCCTCGGCGTTCTCGCCGGCCTCACGGAGGATCCTGCCGGCGCGGGAGCCG
>JBBILK010000293.1:1029-4437 GCA_037444965.1 Actinomycetota bacterium
CCAGGCTCCGTCTCCCGCGCGGACGACCGCGACAGGGACCTCCTGCTCGATCGTGACCGTGAGCGTGTGCGGGAAGTCGCGATCGATCGACGCGCGATGCACGGTGGGGACGGCCTCGAGCCGCCGCTCGAGCTGACCCTGGTCGACCGCGACGAGGCTCTGCCCGAGGATCGGCTCGAGCGCGGCTCGGACCGCGACCGCGACCTCCTCCGAGCTGCTACGCACCTCGACCTCGCGCACGGCGAAGACGGACGTCTCGCGAGCCGCCAGGTAGAGCCCGCCGGCCGCGACAGCCAGGAAGGCGAGCCCGAAGAGCGATCGTCGCACGGACCGCATGGAGGCGGAGTTCGGTGCCGCGCGCCCCGCTCCTCCGCCTGCGGGGCAGGCGCTCGGCTAACCCTTTGAGCGCGGAGCGCTCAAAGGGCAGGGATGTGGATCGGCCCGAGCAGCTGCACCTCCGGCTCGAGCTCGACGCCGAATCGCTCCTTCGCCCGGCGGCGCGCCTCCGCGATCAGCGCGACGACATCGGCGGAGCGCGCGCCGCCGATGTTCTCGATGAAGTTCGCGTGCTTGGGCGAGATCTGCGCGTTCCCGATCCGGTGGCCGCGCAGGCCGCAGGCGTCGAGCATCTGCCCCGCCGTCAGCTCGTGGCCTGGGTTCTTGAAGACGCTGCCGAAGGTCCTGCGGTCGGTCGGTTGCGCGGCCTTGCGCTTCGCCTGCAGCTCGGTGACTGTCGCGCGGACCTCCTCCGGAGATCGCTCGACGAGCTGCAGCTCGGCGGCCGCGACGACCTGGCCGCGGGAGAGGTCGGAGCTCCGGTAGCGCAGCCCGAGCTCGGCCGGGGACAGCCACCGAGCGCCGGTGGCGTCGGCCACGTACGCACGGACGAGGATGGCCGCCGTCTCGCTCGCGTAGGCGCCCGCGTTCATCCAGACGGCTCCGCCGACGGTGCCAGGGATCGCGGCCGCGAACTCGAGCCCGCCGAGACCGGCGGCCCGTGCCCTGTGGAGGCAGACGGCGAGCGGAGCGCCGCCCCCGGCCGTCATCCGGGTTCCCTCGATCTTCACGTAGGTCAGCGTCCCCGCGAGCTTCAGGGCGAGCCCGGGGAAGCCGTCGTCGGCGACGAGCAGGTTCGAGCCGAGCCCGAGCACGGCGACGGGCGCCTCCTGCCGCTCGGCCCAGGCGAGCAGGTCGACGAGCTCCTGCACGGTCTCCGGCTTCGCGAACCAGCGGGCCGGCCCTCCGGTCCCGATCGTGGTGTGACGGAAGAGGCCGACGTTCTCCTTCAGCCCCTTCGGCCGTGGAGCGCTCATCGTCCGAGTCCTTCCAGGATCAGGGCGGCGGCCCGGTCGACGTCGCCCGCGCCCACGGTGACGACGAGATCGTGCCGCCGCGCCCGGGCGACGACGAGCTGGGCCGCCGCCTCGAGGCTCGGCGTCCACCCCACCTCCATCCCGGGACGAAGCTCGGAGAGACGGTCGGCGACGAGCTTGCCGGTGACGCCGGGGATCGGCTGCTCCCGGGCCGGGTACACGTCGGTGACGCAAGCGACGTCGGCGGCGGCGAGCGCCGCGGCCAGCTCCCGCGCGAGGTGGAGGGTCCGCGAGTACAGGTGAGGCTGGAAGACGACGAGCAGGCGCCCCTGCTCGCCCAGCTCGGCCCGCGCCGTCGCGAGCGTCGCCGCGACCTCCGTCGGGTGGTGACCGTAGTCGTCGACGACGCGAACGCCGCCGGCCTCCCCCACGAGCTGGAAGCGCCGGCCGGCGCCCAGGAACCCGGCCAGCGCGACCTTCGCCTGCTCGGCGTCGACGCCGGCGGCGGCGAGCGCCGCGAGCGCGCAGGCGGCGTTGACGCGGTTGTGCTCCCCCGGGACTGTGAGGACGAGGTCGTTTGGCACCGCGACATCCTCGCCGAGCACGACCGTGGCGGACTCCGGCAGCGAGTCGAGCCACTCCCGGAAGAGAAGCTCGACCTCGGCCTGGGAGGCGAACGTCGCGTGGTGGTCGAGCTCGACGTTCGTGATCACGGCAACCTGCGGGCGCAGCAGCAGCAGCGAGCGGTCCGACTCGTCGCCTTCGGCCACCAGCCACCCCTCCCCCGCCCTGCCGTTGCCGCGGAGCTGCGGCACCTCGGCCCCGATCAGGAAGGTCGGGTCGAGCCCGAGCCGGTCGAGCGCGAACGCGATCATCGACGCCGTCGTCGTCTTCCCGTGCGCGCCAGCGACGACGATCGACGGCCGCAGCGAGACGAGCTCGGCGAGCAGCTCGCCGCGGCGCCGGAAGCCGCGGGCGAGCTCCGGGTTGTCCGGGCCGATCGCCGAGGAGGCGACCACTTCGAAGCCGTCCGGGACGTTCTCCGCCCGGTGGCCGATGACGACGTCGATCCCCTCCCGCTCGAGGAGCTCGACGTACGGCGTCCGCGACCGGTCGGATCCTCCCACCTCCGCTCCCCAGGCCTTGCAGACGACCGCGAGCGCGCTCATGCCCGCCCCGCCCGCGCCGACGAGCCAGAGCTTCCTACCGGCCAGAGGCAGCAACGGCGATCAGCTCCTCGGCGACGGCGTCCGCGGCGTCCGGGCGCGCGAGCGCGCGCATCGCCGCGCCCATCGCCTGGAGCCGTGCGGGGTCTGCGAGCAGCTGCTCGACCTGGCCTCGCAGGTCGAGCTGCGGCTCGGGGACGACGACCGCGCCGCCGCCGCGCTCGAAGTAGCGCGCGTTCTTCGTCTGGTGGTCGGCCGTCGCATGCGGATAGGGAACGAGGATTGCAGGTTTGCCGGCGGCCGCGATCTCCCAGACGACCCCGCCGGCGCGCGAGACGACGAGGTCGGCGGCCGCGAGCGCCGCGCCGAACTCGCCGGTGAACGCGACGAGCCGGTAGCCGGCGCGCGAGACGCGGGGCGCGAGCGCCGCGTAGTCGCGCTCGCCGGAGAGGTGGAGCACCGCGGGCCCGCCGGCGCCGAACGCCTCGAGCGCGGCCTCGTTGAGGCGCAGCGCGCCCTGGCTGCCGCCGACGACGAGCACGACCCGGCCCTCCTCGGGAAGGCCGAAGCTGCGGCGAGCGGCGGCGCCGTCCTCCGGCGGCGGCAGCGAGCGGGCCGGGATCGGCCGCCCGACGACGCGGTACTTGCCGTTCCGCCCTGCGAGCGGAAAGGCGAGGAAGACCCGGTGGGCGAAGGGGACGGAAAGGCGGTTCGCGAGGCCCAGGTGGGCATCCGCCTCCATGATCGCAGCCGGGATCCGGAGGAGCCCGGCGGCAAAGACCAGCGGGCCACTCGTGTAGCCGCCGCCGCCGAGGACGACGTCGGGGCGGCGTTCCCGCAGGATCGTGCGGGCCGCGAGCGGTGCCCGGACGTCGCGGCCGACGGCTCGGAGGAGCGGTCGACGGGGGACGCGAGCCACCCCGCGTCGG
>JBBILK010000294.1:0-4431 GCA_037444965.1 Actinomycetota bacterium
TCGGGCCCCTCGCCCAGGTTGTTGTAGCGGCCGTAGTAGACCGGGCAGTCGCTGACCACGTCGATGAAGGAGCAGCCCCTGTGCGCGAGCGCCTCCTCGATCACGTCGACGAGCGTCGTCACCTCGTAGGCGACGACGCGAGCGACGAACGTGGCGCCGGCCGCCTTCATCAGCTCGCAGGCGTCGAACGCGGGCTCGACGTTGCCGAACGGCGCCGTCGACGCGACCGCGCCCTCCGGCGTGGTGGGCGCGAGCTGACCGCCCGTCATCCCGTAGATGGCGTTGTTGAAGAGCAGGAACGTGAGGTCGAGGTTCCGCCGCGCAGCGTGGATCAGGTGGTTGCCGCCGATCGCGAGCCCGTCGCCGTCGCCGGTCAGGACGACGACGTTCAGCTCCGGCCGGGCGAGCTTGATCCCGGTCGCGAACGCGGGCGCGCGGCCGTGCGTGGAATGGAGCGTGCAGAAGTCGATGTAGCCGACGAGCCGGCTCGAGCAGCCGATCCCGGCGACGACGGCGACCTCGTCCTTCGACCAGCCGAGCCGGCCGACCGCCTCGAGGAAGGCACGGAGCACGATCCCGTGCGCGCAGCCGGGGCAGAGAACGTGCGGCATCCTCGCGTCGCGCAGGTAGTCCCGGACGTCGATCACGCGGCCCTCCCCCCGGCCGGCACCGGGCCGGTCAGACGCTCGAGCAGCTCGGCGGGCACGATCGGCTCGCCGTCCGCCCTGAAGCAGCCTTCGATCTCGGCGGCACCCGCAGCCGCCCGCTCCACCTCGCCGGCGAGCTGGCCGCGGTTCATCTCGGCGACGATCACGCGGTCGACCGAAGACGCCGCGGCCCGTACCGCCTCGTCGGGAACGGCCAGAGCGTGACCGGTCGCAGCAGTCCCGCCCTGACGCCGCGTCCGCGCGCCTCGCGCACCGCGTCACGGGCGGCGGCGGCGACGATCCCGTAGGCGAAGACGCAGACGTCCGCGTCGTCGAGCAGGTACGCCTCGGTCTCGACGATCTCGCCCAGATTCGCCTCGATCTTCGCGTGCATCCGCTCGAGCTGCGCGCCCGCGGTCGCCGGGTCGTTCGTCGGGTAGCCGAGCTCGTCGTGCGAGAGCCCGGTCAGGTGGAAGCGGTAGCCCTCCCCGAAGACCGCGAGCGGCGGCACGCTGTCCGCGCCGTTCGCGAACGGCGCGTACTCCGCTGGTGGGACCGCCGGCCGGCGACGCTCGACGACCTCGAGCTCGTCGGGCAGCTCCACGCGCTCCCGGACGTGGCCGATCACCTCGTCGTACGTGAGGATCACCGGCGTGCGGAATCGCTCCGCGAGGTTGAACGCGCGCACCGTCAGGTCGTGGATCTCCCGCACCGAGGCGGGGGCGAGGACGACGATCGGGTGGTCGCCGTGCGTGCCCCAGCGCGCCTGCATCACGTCGCCCTGCGCGGGCGAGGTCGGCAGGCCGGTGCTGGGACCGCCGCGCATGACGTTGACGACCACGACGGGCACTTCGGCCATCGCGGCGAAGCCGATGTGCTCCTGCATCAGCGAGAAGCCGGGGCCGCTCGTCGCGGTCATTGCCTTCGTGCCCGCGACCGACGCGCCGATGCAGGCGGCGAGCGAGGCGATCTCGTCCTCCATCTGGATGTAGACGCCGCCGCGGTCGGGGAGGAGCCGCGCCATCTGCTCGGCGATCTCCGACGAGGGCGTGATCGGGTAGCCGGCGTAGAAGCGGCAGCCGGCGGCCATCGCACCGAGCGCGCAGGCGGCGTTCCCCTGGACGAGGCGAGGCTCAGCCACCGGCGAACACCGCCTGCTCGTGCGGCCGGACCGCGATCGCGAAGTCGGGGCAGAGGTACTCGCAGAGCCGGCAGCCGGTGCAGAGCTCGGGCGCGACCGCGATCACCTTCTCCTGCGCGTCGAGCGCGAGGCAGTGCTCCGGGCAGAAGCGGACGCAGATGTCGCAGCCCTTGCACCAGGCCCGGGTGATCTCGATCGCGGGCGGGAGGCGCGGCTCGAGCGGCTCACGCGGCGGCGCGACGGGAATCCCCTCGGCGAAGACGAGCTCGCGGCCGGCCTGGAAGCCGGCGAGGTTGACCTCGAGCGCCTTCGCCGGCACGAGCGTCCGCATCGCCTTCTCCCAGGAGCCCGGAGGGAGGTCGAGCAGGAGCGAGAGGACACCGAGGAGGACGCTCGAGGCGGCCTTCGCGTTCCCGAGCTCGCCGGCGATCCGGCGCGCCTCGACGAGCCGCAGGTCGCCCGCCCACTCCCTGAGCGCGTACGGATCCTGCGCCGGGTACCGGGAGTTCCACGCCCGGCGGTCCGAGCAGGCGAGCGGCGGCACGATCGAGTCGACGCTCGAGACGAGCGTTCCCCCTGGCTTCAGGTACGAGAGCCAGCGGAGCGACTCCGCCCACTCGAAGGCGAGCAGGACGTCCGCCGAGCCGAGCGGCACGAGCGGGCTCGCGACACGCGACCCGAAGCGCAGGTGACTCGAGACGACGCCGCCCCGCTGCGCCATCCCGTGCACCTCGCTCGTCTTCACGTCGTAGCCCGACTCGAGCAGGGCGGCCGCGACGATCGAGCTGCCGAGCACGACGCCCTGGCCGCCGACGCCGACGAGGAGGATCCCGCGCGTGTCGCCGCCCGCGCTCACCGGCTCCACTCCGCGACGGGGACGATCGCGCCGGACGGGCACATCTGCGCGCAGACGGTGCAGCCGGTGCAGGTGCTCTCGTCGATCTGCACCTTGCGGCGGCCCTCGTGGAACTCGTCCGTCCAGGTGATCGAGGGGCAGCCGATGTTCATGCAGAGCTGGCAGGCGATGCACGTCTCCGCGGTCACCTCGAACGGGTGGTCGCGCACCTTGACGGGCGCCTCGACGCAGGGCCGGTTCGTGATCACGACCGCGGGGCCCGGGAACTTGATCGCGCGCTCGAGCGCAACGTGGGTGGCGGCGACGTCGTACGGGTCGGCGACCTCGACGTGCTCGACGCCGAGCGAGCGGCAGAGCGCCTCGAGGTCGACGGCTCCCGCCTGCGCGCCGCGAATCGTGACGCCGGTGCCCGGGTACGCCTGGCCGCCGGTCATCGCGGTCGTGCCGTTGTTGAGGATCACCACGGTGATGTCCGTCTTCGACGTCACGGCGTCGATGAGAGCCGGGATGCCGCCGTGGACGAACGTCGAGTCGCCGATCGACGCCACGACCGGGCCGTCCGCGCCGCCCGAGCGGGCGAGACCCACGGCCATGCCGATGCTCGACCCCATCGCGAGCGAGGTGTCGATCGCGGAGAGCGGCTCGAGCGCGGCCAGCGTGTAGCAGCCGATGTCGCCGGCGACGACGGCGCCGAGCTGCTTGAGCGCCATGAAGGGCGTCGCGTGCGAGCAGCCCGGGCAGAGGACCGGCGGTCGCGGGCTCGGCTCCGGCGCCGCGTCCGGCTGCGCCGGGGCCGCGACCGGCTCGAGCACGCCGGCCTTGACGAACCCGGCGCGGACGAGGTCGGGCGAGAGCTCGCCGAGTCGCGGGAAGAGCTCCTTGCCGATCACCTCGATCCCCTCCGCGCGAAGCGCGTCCTCGAGGAACGGCTCGAGCTCCTCGACCACGAACAGGCGGCCGACGCTCGCGGCGAAGGCACGGATCGTCGCCAGCGGCAGCGGGTAGGTCATCCCGAGCTTGAGCACACTGGCGTCCGGCAGGGCCTCCCGCACGTACTGGTAGGCGATGCTGCTCGTGAGGACGCCGATCGCCGGGTCGCCCTCCTCCCACACGGTGAGGGGGCTCTCCTCGGCCCAGGCGGCGAGCCGCTCGATCCGGTCGAGCACGAGCGGGTGGCGAAGGCGCGCGTGGCCCGGAAGCATCACCCATTTCCGGGGATCGCGCTCGAACCGGAGCGCCGGGGGCTGCTCCGGCGGCTCGAGCTCGACGACACCACGGCAGTGGGAGACACGGGTCGTCGAGCGCAGCAGAACCGGCGTGTCGAACTCCTCCGAGAGGTGGAAGCCGAGCCTCGTGAACTCCTTCGCCTCCCGCGAGTCCGAGGGGTCGAGGACCGGCACGCCCGCGAAGCGCGCGTAGAAGCGGTTGTCCTGCTCGTTCTGCGACGAGTGCATGCCGGGGTCGTCGGCGGAGACGAGGACGAGGCCACCGTTGACCCCGGTGTAGGCGGCGGTGAGGAACGTGTCGGAGGCGACGTTCAACCCGACGTGCTTCATCGTCACGAGTGCCCGCATACCGCCGACGGAGGCGCCGAGCGCGACGTCGAGCGCGACCTTCTCGTTCGCCGACCAGGAGACGTCGATGCCCTCGTAGCGGATGAGCGACTCGAGGATCTCCGTGCTCGGCGTCCCGGGGTAGCCGGTGCCGAGCCGCGCGCCCGCCTCGAAGGCGCCGCGCGCGATCGCCTCGTTGCCCGAGAGCAGCGCCCGCGCCGTCTCCTGTGCCGT
>JBBILK010000295.1:0-1842 GCA_037444965.1 Actinomycetota bacterium
CCCTCACCGTCGGCGTCCGGGAGTATCCACCCGAACTCGTCGCCGCCGACGCGACAGGCGATGTCGGCGCTGCGCACGACGCTCCGCACGCGCTGGGCGGCCTCGGCGAGCACGGTGTCGCCGGCGAGGTGCCCGATCCGGTCGTTGACGGCCTTGAAATCGTCGATGTCGAAGACCACGAGCGAGAGGTCGCGGTCGTAGCGCTGCGCGCGCGAGACCTCTCGTGCGAGCGTCTCGTGGAAGAAGCGGTAGTTGTGGAGCCCGGTGAGCGCGTCGAGATCGGCCAGCTGGCGTGCCTCCTGGAACCGCCTTGCGTTCTCGATTGCCGGCCCGGCCCGGACGGCGAGCTCCTCGAGCAGCGCGATCTGCTCGTCGGACGGCTCGCGCTCGCCGGTTCGCCAGAAGACGGACAGCGTCCCGACCACCTCGTCGCTCTCTCCGCGGACGGGAACCTGGATCGAGCCGCGGATGGGCTCTTCGGGCTGGGGCTCTCCCTCCGGGTACAGGTACGTGACGACAGCGGCCCGGCGCCGGCCCCAGTCGCGGCTACCCGGCTGGCCTGCAGCCTCCTCCTCGGAGAGGCCGACGGTCGCGACGAGCGGCCCACTCTTGTCGCCGTCGTGGAGCACGACCATGGCGCCCTCGACGCCGAGGAGGGCCCCCGCGGCTTCGAGCGTGCGGGCCAGGACCTCGTCGAGGTCGATCGTGGAGCCGATCTCGGCGAGCTGGCGCGAACGCGCGGTCTGCTCCTGCGCCTGGTCGAGCGCCGTGGTGAGATCGGTGAGCATGGCCTCGACCCGGGTCGAGGACTCCCGCAGCATCGTCTCGAGCTCCGCCGCCGGGGGCTTGCGGCGCGTGACCACGAGCAGGACGACGAGCAGGACGAGCACCGCGAGCGCCGCGCCTCCGACGGCTAGCCCGAAGGTGGTCCAACTCAGATTGTCGGCGAGAAGCATCCCGGGGGTCTCTTGGGGCCGCACTCTGACAATAGCGCGTTGACATGCGGGCGCAAGCTGCTACCATGCTCGTCGGGCTCGGCTGGGTTTCGCCCGGCCGGCCTTTTGTTGCGTCCACTCCTGAACGACCAAGCGAGGTCACCGCGTGCCGACCGTCAACCAGCTCGTCCGCAAGGGCCGTGCTCCCAAGCCGGGCAAGACGAAGACGCCCGCACTCCGGGGCGCCCCGCAGAAGCGGGGGGTCTGCACGCGCGTGTACACGACCACGCCGAAGAAGCCGAACTCCGCGCTACGCAAGGTGGCGCGCGTGCGGCTCACGAACGGCATGGAGGTGACCTCCTACATCCCCGGCGAGGGGCACAACCTCCAGGAGCACTCGGTCGTGCTCATCCGCGGCGGCCGTGTCAAGGACCTGCCGGGGATCCGCTACAAGGTGATCCGTGCCGCGCTCGACACGGCCGGCGTTTCCGACCGCAGGCAGGCTCGCTCGAAGTACGGGGCGAAGAAGGGCTAGGGAGGCCGGCCGTGCCCCGTCGTGCAGAGATCCAGGTTCGCGAGCCCGAGCCGGACGCGGTCTACAGCTCGAAGCTCGTCGCCCAGGTGATCGCGAAGGTGATGCTCCGAGGCAAGAAGTCGACCGCCGAGCAGATCGTCTACTCGGCCCTGGACACCGTCGGCGAGAAGACGGGCCGCCCGCCCGTCGAGGTGCTCGAGCAGGCGGTGAAGACCGTGACGCCCGTGCTCGAGGTCCGCTCGCGGCGAGTCGGCGGCGCCAACTACCAGGTACCGGTCGAGGTCCCGCAGCGGCGTGCGCGAACGCTCGCCGTGCGCTGGCTCGTCGGGTACGCTCGCGAGCGGCGCGAGAAGTCGATGGCGGACAAGCTCG
>JBBILK010000295.1:1897-4431 GCA_037444965.1 Actinomycetota bacterium
CTACCGGATGGCGCAGGCCAACAAGGCCTTCGCCCACTACAGGTGGTAAGTGACCAAAGTGATTGGACAGACGCGGGGCAAAGATCTCCCTCCCGCCGACGTCGCGCTCGAGCGCGTGCGCAACATCGGGATCATGGCGCACATCGACGCGGGCAAGACGACCACGACCGAGCGCATCCTCTACTACACCGGTCGCACCCACAAGATGGGCGAGGTGCACGAGGGTGCGGCCGTGATGGACTGGATGGCGCAGGAGCAGGAGCGCGGGATCACGATCACGTCTGCGGCGACGACGGCGTTCTGGCGCGATTTCCGCATCAACATCATCGATACGCCCGGGCACGTGGACTTTACGGTCGAGGTCGAGCGCTCGCTCCGCGTGCTCGACGGGGCAGTGGCCGTCTTCGACGCCGTCGCGGGCGTCGAGCCCCAGTCCGAGACGGTCTGGCGCCAGGCTGACAAGTACCGCGTCCCGCGAGTCGCGTTCATCAACAAGATGGACCGGGTCGGCGCCGACTTCTTCGCGTCGGTGCAGTCGATGGTCGAGAGGCTCGGCGCGCACCCGGTACCCGTGCAGCTCCCTCTCGGGCGTGAGGGCGGGTTCCGCGGCGTCGTCGACCTCGTCGAGATGAGGGCGATCGAGTGGGTCGACGAGCTCGGCATGCGGACGGAGGAGCTCGAGATCCCTGCCGAGCTTCGCGAGCAGGCGGGCGAGTACCACCACCAGCTGATCGACGCCGTCGCCGAGCACGACGAGGAGTTGCTCGAGACGTACCTGATGGACGAGGCCTCGGTCACCCCGGAGCTGATCCGGCGCGCGCTGCGCACGGCGACCCTCGCGGCCGCGGTGACGCCGGTGCTGTGCGGCTCGGCGTTCAAGAACAGGGGCGTCCAGCCGCTTCTCGACGCCGTCTGCGACTACCTCCCGAGCCCGCTCGACGTCCCGCCGGTGCACGGCCTCGACCCGCGTACGCGGAAGGAGCTCTCGCGCCGCCCGAGCGAGGACGAGCCGTTCGCCGCGCTGGCGTTCAAGGTGATGAGCGATCCCTACGTCGGGCGCCTCACGTATTTCCGCGTCTACTCCGGCAGGGTGAAGGCCGGCGAGCGCGTCCTCAACGTCACCACCGGCAGGACCGAGCGGATCAGCCGCCTGCTCCAGATGCACGCGAACCACCGCGAGGAGCGCGAGGAGATCGGGGCGGGCGAGATCGTCGCGGCCGTCGGGCTCAAGGGCACGACCACCGGCGACACGCTCTCGGCGGACTCGGCGCCGATCCAGCTCGAGTCGATGACGTTCCCCGAGCCCGTGATCTCCGTCGCCATCGAGCCGAAGACGAAGGCCGACCAGGACAAGCTCTCGACCGCCCTCCAGCGGCTCGCGGACGAGGATCCGACGTTCCGCGTGCGGACGGACGAGGAGACCGGCCAGACGCTGATCTCCGGCATGGGCGAGCTCCACCTCGAGATCATCGTCGACCGCCTGGTGCGCGAGTTCTCGGTCGACGCGAACGTCGGGCGGCCGCAGGTGGCGTATCGCGAGACGATCGGCAAGCGGGTCGAGCGTGTCGAGGGCAGGTTCGTCCGCCAGACCGGTGGCCGCGGCCAGTACGGCCACGTCGTCATCAACATGGAGCCGGCAGGTCCGGGGGAGGGCTACGAGTTCCTCGACAAGATCGTCGGCGGCAAGATCCCCAAGGAGTTCGTCCCGGCTGTCGATCTCGGGATCCAGGAGGCGATGGAGTCGGGTACGCTCGCTGGCTTCCCCGTGGTCGACGTCCGCATCGAGCTGGTCGAGGGCTCGTACCACGAGGTCGACTCGAGCGAGATGGCGTTCAAGGTCGCCGGCTCGCTGGCGTTCAAGAGCGCGATGGAGCGGGCGAAGCCGAAGCTCCTCGAGCCCGTGATGGCCGTCGAGGTCGTGACGCCGGAGGACTACCTCGGCGACGTGATGGGCGATCTCAACTCGCGCCGCGGCCGGGTCGAGGGTCTCGAGCCGCGCGGGAACGCGCAGGCGATCAGGGCCCGCGTGCCGCTGGCGACGATGTTCGGCTACGCGACCGATCTCCGGTCGACGACGCAGGGTCGCGCCACGTTCACGATGCAATTCGACCGTTACGAGGATGTACCGGCCACGATCTCCAGCGAGATCGTGGCTAGCAAGACATGAAGGCAACCCGGTTAGGTTCTCCTAACCTTTTTTACCGGAGGTAAAAAAGGCATGGCAAAGCGGAAGTTCGAGCGGACGAAGCCGCACATCAACGTCGGCACGATCGGTCACATCGACCACGGCAAGACGACCCTGACGGCGGCGATCACGAAGGTGCTCGCGGAGATGGGCACGAACACGCAGTTCACCGCGTTCGACCAGATCGACAAGGCTCCGGAGGAGAAGGCGCGCGGGATCACGATCGCGGCAGCCCACGTCGAGTACGAGACCACGAACCGGCACTACGCGCACGTCGACTGCCCGGGGCACGCCGACTACATCAAGAACATGATCACCGGGGCGGCGCAGATGGACGGGGCGATTCTGG
>JBBILK010000296.1:0-4411 GCA_037444965.1 Actinomycetota bacterium
AACCTCGGCCTCTCGGAAGAGGAGGTCGCCGCGCTCGTCGCCTACTTCGAGGCGCAGGGCGGCGCGCCCCCCGTGACGGAGCCCGCCACCACGACCGCGCCGACCACGACCGCACCGCCGACGACCACCGCGCCGCCGGCGCCGGTCACCGGCGCGGCTGAGCTCGGGCATGACCTCTTCACGGGCTCCGACCGGTTCGAGAACGGCGGCCCCCCGTGCCTCTCCTGCCACAGCGTGGCCGGGATCGGCGCGCTCGGGGGCGGCCAGCTCGGTCCCGACCTGACGAACGCGTTCACGAAGTACGGCGGCGAGCAGGGGCTCGCCGGCGTGCTGCAGACGATCGCCTTCCCGACGATGCAGCCGATCTACTCGGACCAGCCGCTCACCGAGGCGGAGGTCGCGAACCTCGTCGCGTTCCTCGCCGAGGCCCCGACCGCGGAGCGCTCCGCGGGCTCGGTCGGGATCCTGATCGGGATCGCGATCGGCGTCGTGGCGCTGTTCGGCGTGATCGCCTACCTGATCTGGAAGGGGCGGCTGATCGCCGTCCGCCGCACGCTCGTCCACCGTCCCAACCCCCGGCAGAAGTGAGGCTCACGTGGGCTGGATCCAGGATCTCGTAAACCCGAAAACCCGCAGGTGGGAGGAGTTCTACCGCAACCGCTGGCAGCACGACAACGCGATCCGCTCGACGCACGGCGTCAACTGCACGGGCGGCTGCTCGTGGATGGTGTACGTCAAGGACGGCATCGTCACGTGGGAGATGCAGGCGCTCGACTACCCGATGCTCGAGCCGAACCTGCCCCCCTACGAGCCCCGCGGGTGCCAGCGCGGGATCTCCGCGTCCTGGTACGTCTACAGCCCGATCCGGGTCAAGTACCCGTACATGCGCGGGGTGCTGATCGACTTCTGGCGCGAGGCGCGCGAGAAGTACCAGAGCCCCGTGGCCGCGTGGAAGTCGATCGTCGAGGACGAGGCGAAGCGGGCGCGCTTCCAGCGGGCGCGCGGCAAGGGCGGCTTCCGGCGCACGAGCTGGGACGAGGTGCTCGAGCTGATCGCCGCCTCCTGCCTCTACACGGCCCAGAAGTGGGGCCCCGACCGCGTCTTCGGCTTCTCGCCGATCCCGGCCATGTCGTACCTCTCGTACGCCGGCGGCTCGCGTTTCCTGCAGCTCTTCGGCGGCGTGAACATGAGCTTCTACGACTGGTACGCCGACCTGCCGAACGCGTTCCCGGAGATCTGGGGCGAGCAGACGGACGTCTGCGAGAGCGCCGACTGGTTCAACGCCAAGTACATCATCTCGATGGGGTCGAACCTCAACATGACGAGGACGCCCGACGTGCACTTCATCTCGGAGGCGCGTCACGAGGGCGCGAAGTTCGTCGTCATCGCCCCGGACTTCAGCCAGGTCGCGAAGTACTCGGACTGGTGGATCCCGGTCGAGGCCGGCCAGGACACCGCGCTCTGGCTGGCGGTCAACCACGTGATCCTGAAGGAGTTCCACGCCGACCGCGAGGTTCCGTACTTCGTCGACTACCTGAAGCGCTACACGGACAGCTCGTTCCTCGTCGAGCTGCACGAGACGGAGGAGGGGCTTCGGCCCGGGCAGCTCCTGCGCGCGAACCGCGTCGAGCGCTACGCCGACGTCGAGAACGGCGACTGGAAGCTCCTCTGCTGGGACACCGAAGCGGACGCGCCGCGGATGCCGAAGGGAACCGTCGGCTTCCGCTGGGGCGCCGAGAAGGGCAAGTGGAACCTGAAGCTGGAGGACGGGCTCGACGACGCGCCGATCGACCCCGTGCTCAGCTTCCTCGGCGCCGAGGGCACCGAGGTCGCGCAGGTCACCTTCCACGAGTTCGCCGAGCACCGCACGCGCCTTCGCGGCGTGCCGATGCGCGTCGTCGAGACCGCCGACGGCCCGGTGCGCGTGACCACCGTCTACGACCTGCTGATGGCCCAGATGGGCGTCAGCCGCGGGCTCGAGGGCGACTACCCCGAGAGCTACGACGACGCCGACGCGCCGTACACGCCGGCCTGGCAGGAGCGCTACACGAAGATCGGCCGTGACACGGTCATCCAGCTCGCCCGCGAGTTCGCCGGCAACGCCGAGGCGACGGGCGGCAAGTCGATGATCATCATCGGCGCCTCGATCAACCACTGGTACAACAACAACCTCTCCTACCGCGCCCCGATCACGGCGCTCATCCTCTGCGGCTGCTGCGGCGTCAACGGCGGCGGCATGAACCACTACGTCGGCCAGGAGAAGCTGACGCTGTTCGCGCCGTGGACGGCGCTCGCGTTCGCGATCGACTGGCAGCGGCCGCCCCGCCAGCAGCAGTCGCCGACCTGGCACTACGTCCACTCCGACCAGTGGCGATACGAGGGCGACTTCACCGACTACGCGCCGATCCCGCCCGAGACGAAGTGGGCGAAGGGCCACGCCATGGATCTCGAGGCGATGGCCGTGCGCCTCGGCTGGATGCCGTTCTACCCGCAGTTCGACCGCAACCCGATCGAGCTCGTCCAGGAGGCCGAGAAGATGGGGAAGCGGACGCCGGAGGCGGTGCTCGAATGGGTCCGCGACCGGCTCGCGGACGGCCACGTGAAGTACGCGGTCGACGACCCGGACGCCCCCGAGAGCTGGCCCCGCGTCTGGCTGATCTGGCGCGGCAACGCGATCATGTCGAGCGCGAAGGGCCACGAGTTCTTCCTGCGCCACTACCTCGGCACCCACGACTCGGTCGTCGCCGAGGAGCACGCGAAGGACAAGCTGCAGACGGTCACCTTCCGGGAGCCCGCCCCGCGCGGGAAGTTCGACCTCGTCGTCGACATCAACTTCCGCATGGACACGTCGGCGCTCTACTCGGACATCGTCCTGCCGACGGCGACCTGGTACGAGAAGAACGACCTCAACACGACCGACCTCCACTCCTTCGTCCATCCGCTGCAGGCAGCCGTGCCGCCGGTGTGGGAGTCGAAGTCGGACTGGGAGATCTTCAAGGCGCTCGCGAAGAAGGTGAGCGAGCTCGCGCCCTCGGTGTTCGGCGCGCGCCGCGTGCGCGACGTCGTCTCGGTGCCGCTGCAGCACGACACCCCGGACGAGCTCGCCCAGCCGCAGGTGCTCGACTGGCGGAAGGGCGAGTGCGAGCCGATCCCCGGCAAGACGATGCCGCACCTGCGCCTCGTCGAGCGCGACTACGAGAACCTGTACAACCGCTTCATCTCGCTCGGGCCCGGCATTCGCGAGAACGGGCTCTCCGCGCACGGGATCACCTGGCCGGTCGCCGACCAGTACGACGAGATGCTCGCGAACCCGGTCGGCGGCTCGCCCGACCCGCGTCACTTCCGCTGCGTCGAGTGGGGCGGGCAGAAGTACCCGAGCCTCGAGGACGCCCTCGACGCGGCGAACGCGATCCTCCACCTCGCCCCGGAGACGAACGGCGAGGTGGCGATCGCCGCCTTCGCCGCCGAGGAGAAGAAGACGGGGCTCGTGCTCACCGACCTCGCCGAGGGGAACCGCAAGGTGCGCATGACGTTCGGCGATCTCGCCGCCCAGCCGCGACGCACGCTGATCAGCCCCTGCTGGACGGGGATGGTGAACGACGGCCGCGCCTACAGCGCCTGGTGCATGAACGTCGAGCGGCTCGTCCCCTGGCGCACGCTCGCCGGGCGCCAGATGCTCTACGTCGACCACCCGTACTACATCGACTTCGGCGAGCACCTGCCGACGTTCAAGCCGAAGCTCGACCCGAGGCGGACCGGCGACATCGTCAACAGCCCCTCCGAGGAGCGCGGCTGCCTCGTCCTCAACTTCATCACGCCGCACGGCAAGTGGCACATCCACTCGACCTACGGCGACAACCACCGGATGATGACCCTCTCGCGCGGGATCGAGCCCTGCTGGCTCAACGACAAGGACGCGGAGAGCGCCGGCATCGTCGACAACGACTGGGTCGAGGTCTACAACGACAACGGCGTGCTCGTCACCCGGGCGGTCGTCAGCTCGCGGGTCCAGCCGGGGACCTGCATGGTCTACCACTCGCCCGAGCGAACGCTCTCCATCCCGAAGTCGCAGGTCCGGGGCGGCATCCGCGGCGGCGGGCACAACAGCCTGACGCGGACGCGAATCAACCCGGTCGAGCTCGCCGGCGGCTACGCGCAGTTCACCTACGGCTTCAACTACTGGGGCCCGATCGGGGTCTTCACGCGCGACACCTACTGCGTCGTCAAGAAGCTCGAAAGGCTGGAGTGGTGATGGCCGGCCCGAAGGGAGGAAGGAGCGCGATGGACATCCGGGCACAGGTCTCGATGGTCTTCCACCTCGACAAGTGCATCGGCTGCCACACCTGCTCGATCGCCTGCAAGAACATCTGGACCGACCGCAAGGGCGCCGAGTACATGTGGTGGAACAACG
>JBBILK010000297.1:0-4409 GCA_037444965.1 Actinomycetota bacterium
CGGCGCGGCCGGCGTCGCCGCGCTGATCGCGTTCGATGCGGCGTTCGGCGCCTCGAGCCACCTCACCGACGCCGTCGGCGGCGGGCCGTCCGGCTTCGCCGCCGACCTCCGCGACCGCCTCGTGCTCGCGTACGAACGCGCCACCGAGCACTGGTACACGAGCGCGCTCGTCGTCGCCGGCGCCGTGATCCTCGCCCTGCTGGCGGCGCGGCTCGTCCTCCTCGGAGCGCCGAGAGCGGTCCGCGCGCTCCCTGTCGCGATGGCCGTCGCAACCTTCGCGTCACTCGTCGTCAACGACTCGCCCCTCCACGTCGTCTCGGTCGGGCTTGTGGGCTACGTGACGCTCCAGCAGTACACGCTCCAGGAGCTGGCGCCGATCGAGGGAGCCGCGGGCCGTTCCTACCGGAGCGTCGAGACGTAGACCTTCCGGGTGCGGGGCCCGTCGAACTCGCAGAGAAAGATCCCCTGCCAGGTTCCGAAGGCCGGCTTGCCGTCGCGCAGCGGGATCACGACCGAGGAGTTCACGAGCGCCGCCCGGATGTGCGACCAGGGGTTCTGCTCGTGCTCCTCGAAGTGCGTGTAGGGCCACGCGTCGTCGACGATGCGATCGAACGCCATCTCGAGGTCGGCCGCGACCGTGTCGTCCGCCCGCGGCTCCTGGACGATCACGCCCGCCGTCACGTGGGGCACGAAGACGAGGAACGCCGACGCGTCGCCCGGATCCCCGAGCGCTTCCCGCACCTGATCCGTGATCTCGACGAACTGCGTCCGCCGCTCCGTCTTGACCTCGATCTGCCGCATGGGCGCGTATCCTACGCAACCGTGGCGATCGACCTCGACGAGTACCGTCGCGAGGCCGACCGTTTCCTCGCAGCGCTCGAGGAGGAGTTCTACCTCCACCACGCGGGGCTCAAGCCGGAGCTCGCGATCGCGCCGATCTACGAGCGGTACGCCGAGCTCGGAAGCCTCGACGCCTGCCGCGAGCTCGAGTCGGCCGGCTCGCCGGAGCTCTGGCGCTTCGCCTGCGAGCAGTACCTCGGCCGCCTGACCGCCGGGCCCGCCGAGCGAATCGCCGGTCTGGAGGCGACGCTCGAGGCCGACCTCGACGGGCAGCCGCTCGGCTACCGGCTGCTACCGGTGGAGACCGCGAACGAGCCCGACCGCGACCGCCGGCGCCGGCTCGACGAGGTCCGCCTCGACCTCGTTCGCGAGCTCAACCCGCTCTACGAGGAGGCCTTCGAGCACACGCAGCAAGGTGCCCGCGAGCTCGGCGCCACCGGCTACTACGACCTCTACGAGCGCTTCGGGTACGGGCTCGCCGGCCTGGCCGAGCCGCTTCCGAGGTTCCTCCAGGAGACCGAAGAGCTCTACGTCGGTGTCCTCGACCGGCTCTTCCGCGACCGCCTCCAGATCCCCCTGGCCGAGGCCGAACGGTTCGATCTCCTGCGCCTCTTTCGGGCGGGCAGGTGGGACCCGGCTTTTCCCGCCCACCGCATGGTGCCCGCGCTCGAGGCGACGCTCGAGGCGTGGGGCGTCCGGCTGGGCGAGCAGCCGAACGTCACGCTCGACGTCGAGCGCCGACCGCTCAAGGACGCCCGTGCGTTCTGCTCGCCGATCGACGTGCCCGGGCGGATCGTGCTCTGCATCCAGCCGATCGGCGGCGTCGACGACTGGCGAGCGCTCTTCCACGAGGCCGGGCACGCCGAGCACTTCGCGCACACCTCTCCGCGCCTGCCGCTCGAGGCCCGCCGCCTCGGCGACAACACGGTGACGGAGGCGTGGGCGTTCCTGCTCGAGGATCTCGTCTCCGACCGGTCGTGGCTGTCGCGACGGCTCGACCTCGGCGGCGCCCGCGAGCTGGAGGCCGAGTGGGCGGCGATTCGCCTCCTGCGAGCCCGCAGCCTCGCGGGCGCGACCCTGTACCAGGTCCAGCTCTGGCAGGACGCGGAGGGAATGCCGGAGCGGTACGTCGAGCTCCTCGCGGAGGCGACGAAGATCGCGCCGTCTCCCGTCGACTACCTCCGCTCGGTCGACGCGGCCTTCTACGCGACCCGCTACCTGCGCGCGCTCGCGCTGAAAGCGCAGATCCTCGCCTTCCTCCGCCAGGAGTTCGGCCGCGACTGGTTCGCGAGCCGGCGCGCCGGCTCGCTGCTCTGCGAGCTCTGGCACGAGGGCCAGGGCCTGGACGGCGACCAGCTCGCCCGGGAGGTCACGGGCGCCGGCCTCGAGCTCGCAGCCTTCGCCGAGGAGGCTCGCGAGGCCCTGAGCGCGTAAGGGCGGGAAACCCCGCCCTCACCCGCTCGCGAGGGGACCGACGCCCTACACGCGCTTCGACGTGCCCTCGATCGCGCCGTGCTGGCCGATCTGGATGCGCTTCGGCTTGCGCTCCTCGGGCTTCGGCACGTGCACCTCGAGCACGCCGTTCGCGAACTCGGCCTTGATGTCCGCCTCGTTCGTTCCCTGCGGAAGCGTCACGCTCCGGGAGAAGCTCCCGAATCGCCGCTCGAATCGGTAGAAGCGGTCGGTTTCCTGCTTCACCTCACGCTCGCGCTCGCCGCTGATCGTGAGCACGCCGTCGTCGACCTCGACCGAGACCTTCTCCTCGGGCACGCCGGGCAGGTCGACGGCCAGGACGATCTCGCTGTCGGTCTCCCAGACGTCGAGCGCCGGCAGCCAGGTGGACGTGCCGTTGCCCGGCCCCGCCGCGGGTGCCCCCCAGACCTGATTCACGAACCGGCTCATCTCGTTCTGGAGCGCAGCGAGCTCACGGAACGGCTCCCAGCGAACGACTGCCATCGTCAATCCTCCTTCCGATGATCTATTGCTGACGCAAGAATAAAACCTAAGTGTCTCTCTGTCAAGTTCGACTCCCCGCTAGGATCTGGCCGTGACCTCGCTCGAGCTCACGGGCCGCGACTTCCTCCGGGTCAACGACTGGGCACCCGACGAGCTCGTCGCCGTCCTCGACCTCGCCGCCGATCTGAAGGAGCGCCTGCGCCGCGGCGTCGCTCACGCGCTCCTGCCGGGGAGGACGCTCGGAATGATCTTCGAGAAGCCCTCGACGCGAACGCGCGTCTCCTTCGAGGTGGGGATCGCGCAGCTCGGCGGTGTCGGTCTGCACCTCGGCGCTGGCGAGCTCCAGCTCGGCCGCGGCGAGACGATCCGCGACACGGCGCTCGTCCTCTCCCGGTACCTCGACGCGATCATGATCCGCACGTTCCGCCAGGCCGACGTCGACGAGCTCGCGGAGCACGCGAGCATCCCGGTGATCAACGGCCTCACCGACGAGTTCCACCCCTGCCAGGCGCTTGCCGACGTGCTGACGATCCGCGAGCGCTTCGGCGGCTTCGCCGGGATCAGGGTTGCCTATCTCGGGGACGGGAACAACGTCTGCCACTCCTTGATGGTCGCCTGCGGCAAGCTCGGTCTCGACTTCGTCGCGGCGACGCCGGCCGGGTACGAACCCGACCCCGTCGTGGTCGGCTGGGCGCGCGAGGCCGCCTCGCTCGCGGGCTCCGGAGTCGAGCTCGTGCGCGACCCCCGTGCGGCCGTGCGAGACGCCGACGTGCTCTACACGGACGTCTGGACGAGCATGGGCCAGGAGGCGGAGCGCGAGCGGCGGCTCCGCGACTTCGCCGGCTATCTCCTCGACTCGAAGCTCCTCGAGCTCGCGAGCGAGCGAGCCGTGGTCATGCACTGCCTGCCCGCCCACTACGGCGAGGAGGTCGCGGAGGACGTGCTGCACGGGCCGCGCTCCGCCACCTGGGACCAGGCCGAGAACCGGCTGCACGCGCAGAAGGCGCTCCTGGCCCTCGTCGTTCCCTGAGCCGATGCTGCCGCTCAGGGACGAGCTGCCGACGAGGACGTTCCCCCTCGTCACCGTCGCGCTGATCGTCGCGAGCTTCGGCGTCTGGATCGTCTACCAGCTGCCCCGGCTCGAGGAGTCCTTCGACCAGCTCGGCTTTCGCCCCTGCGAGGTCGTCGCCTCCTGCCCCACGATCGGCCCTCCATGGCCGGTCGACGGGGTCAGCTCGATGTTCACCCACGGCTCGTGGGAGCACGTGATCTTCAACATGCTCTTCCTCTGGATCTTCGGCAACAACGTCGAGGACGCGCTCGGCCGGCTCCGCTTCCTCGTCTTCTACCTCCTCTGCGGCTTCGCGGCCGACGCCGTCCAGTCGTGGGTGACGCTCGAGTTCGGAACGGCGGAGGAGGCCACGATCCCGAACGTCGGCGCGAGCGGGGCGATCGCCGGCGTGCTCGGCGCGTACCTCGTGCTGCACCCGCGCGCGAAGGTGCTGACCTGGGTGTTCCCCGTCTTCTTCTTCCGGCTCACCGCCTGGGTCTACCTCGCCATCTGGTTCCTCTTCCAGGCCTGGGACGGAAGCTGGAGCCTCACGCACCCGGCC
>JBBILK010000298.1:0-4360 GCA_037444965.1 Actinomycetota bacterium
GATTGCCCGACGCGGTGTTACTTCCAGAACGGCCGCTACGAGCGGGCCGGCTTCATGGAGGGCTCCCGGCTCGTCGACTTCGCGGCGCCTGTCGGCCGCCAGCGCGTCTACTACGTCCCGCACACCGAGGTGACGACGCTGCCACGCCATTTCCCGAGCTTGCGCTTCTGCGCCGTCCGGGGCACGTGGCGGCCCGAGCTGATGGAGGACATCGGCGTGCTCAACAAGTACGGGCTGCTCGACGGCGAGGCGCTCGAGACGACGAAGGCGCGCATCTGGGAGCGCTGCGGGGGTGAGCGGGACGTCGCGCCGTGGCTGCTGTTCGTGAACGTCGAGGTGATCGCGGCCGGCGGGCGCCGTGTCTACAACGTCAGCCATCCCACCGACTGGGGGCAGGCGGGCACGGGCAGGATGACCGGAACGTGCGCAGCCGTGGGTGCCCAGCTGCTCGGGCGGCACGGGAGCCGGGGAGCCGGCTTCGTCGACCCGGAGGTGTACTACGACCCGCGGGAGTACCTCGCGGAGCTCGCGGCGCGGCAGACCGTCGTCGTCGAGCAGACCGACCTGTAGGCGAACGAGAAGGAGCAGAAGCAGTGGAGAGGCTCTACATCGGCGGCGAGTACGTGGAGACCGCAGGCGACCGCGTGATCGAGGTCGAGAACCCGGCGACGGAGGAGGTGATCGCGGAGGTCCCCGACGCCTCGGCGGAGGACGTCGACCGCGCCGTCGCGGCGGCGCGCGCCGCGCAGCGCGACTGGCGCCGCCGCGACGCGCTCGAGCGCGCGGAGCTCCTGCACGAATGCGCTGCGAGGCTGCTCGAGCACGCGGACGAGCTCGCCGTCCTCCTGACCCGGGAGGGCGGGAAGACGCTCAAGGAGAACCGGGACGAGATCGACTGGTCGGTCACGTGCTTCCGGCACCTGGCCGAGACGGCCCGAGCCTCGCTCGGCCGCGTCGTCGGCCCGACGAAGCCGGGCCAGATGAACGTCGTCCTGCACGAGCCGCTCGGCGTCGTCGCCGCGATCTTCCCCTACAACTACCCGATCGTCCTGCTCGCCTGGCAGGTCGCGGCGGCGCTCGCGACCGGGAACACGGTCATCTGCAAGCCGAGCGAGCTGACCCCGCTCGCGACGCTCCGGCTCGGCGAGGTCTTCTCGCACCTGCCGCCCGGCGTCTTCAACGTGATCACGGCCACCGGCGAGGGCTCGGCCAGGCTGGTCGAGCACGAAGGCACCGACATGATCGCGTTCACCGGCTCCGTGGCGACGGGGTCGCGGATCATGGCGGCGGCCGCGCCGCGGATCAAGAAGCTCCTGCTCGAGCTCGGCGGCTGCGACCCCTTCATCGTGCTCGGTGACGCGAAGCTCGACGTGGCCACGCGCGGCGCCGTCTTCGCGGCGTTCCTGAACGCGGGCCAGGTCTGCACCTCGGCGGAACGCTTCTACATCGAGGAGTCGATCTACGACGAGTTCATGGCGGGCGCCGCCGAGCTGACGCGGGGGCTCCGCGTCGGCGACCCGATGGGTGAGGTCGACGTGGGCGCGCTCGTCTCCAGGAACACGCGGGACACCGTCGAGCGCACCGTCGAGGAGCTCGTCTCGAAGGGAGCGAGGGTCGCCGAGGGAGGACGAGTTCCGGGCGGCCTCGACCGCGGCTACTTCTACGAGCCGACCCTGCTCGAGATCACCGACCCGAAGACCCAGGAGCTGGGCCGCGAGTGCTTCGGACCGCTCGCCACGTTCACGCCGGTGCGCGATCTCGACGAGGCGATCGCGTACGCGAACGGCACGAACTACGGGCTCGGCGCGAACATCTACACGTCGAGCCTCGAGACGGCGATGCGCGCGGCGAGCGAGCTCCAGGCGGGTACGGTCTGGATCAACGATCCGCTCAAGGACAACGACGCGGCGCCGTTCGGCGGGATGAAGTTCTCGGGCCTCGGGCGCGAGCTCGGGAGCGAGGGGATCAGCGCCTTCACCCAGGCGAAGCACGTGCACATCGACTTCGCGCAGGTGCCGTCGCCCGAGTGGTGGTTCCCGTACGAGCGCCCGGCGATCGCCGTCGAGGAGCCGAGCCGCGCGTGATGCGCCCCGTCCGGGGCATCGTCTACGGCGTCGGCGCCATGGGCTCGATCACGGCGCGGCTGATGCTCGAGAAGGGGGTCGAGATCGTCGGGGCGGTCGCCCGGAGCCCCGAGAAGGTCGGCCGCGACCTCGGCGAGGTCGCGGGCCTCGGGTTCGAGACGGGCGTCGTCGTCGAGAGCGACGCCCGCCGGGCGCTCGAGGCGGGCGCCGACATCGCCGCCGTCTCAGTCTCGAGCTACCTGAGCGTCATGTTCGACCACTTCCGGCTCTGCCTGGAGCACGGCTGCAACGTCGTCACGATCGAGGAGGAGGCCGTGTACCCGTGGCGCACGGCGCCCGGGCCGGCCGCGGAGCTCGACGGGATCGCCAAGCGGCACGGCGTCACCCTCGCGGCCTCGGGGGCGCAGGACGTCTTCTGGATGCACCTCGTCGGCTGTCTCGCCGGGGCGGCGCACAGGATCGACACCGTCTCCGGCCGCTGCACGTGGAACGCCGACGACTACGGCCCCGAGGTCGCCCGCCACGTCCGGGTCGGCGACACGAGAGAGGAGTTCGACCGCTTCCTGGCCGAGGAGGGCTGGCCCGACTTCGTCGTCCGGGCGACGCTCGAGGCGCTGATCGCCGAGCTCGAGCTCACGCCGGGCAGGGTCGTTCCGAACGTGGCTCCCGTCCTCGCACAGGTCGACCGGCGCTCGAGCGCGCTCGGCACGGTGATTCCCGCGGGCCGCGTCGTCGGGGTCGTCGACTCGGTGACGATCGAGACCGAGGAGGGCCCGACGTTCAGCTTCGAGATGGGCGGCCGCATCTACGAGGAGGGGGAGACCGATCTCAACGAGTGGGTGATTCGCGGCGAGCCCGAGGAGCTGCGGCTCCTCAACGAGCGCGTGCCGACGCGGCTGATCACGTGTACGACGCTCGTCAACCGCATCCCCGACGTGATCAACGCGGAGCCGGGGCTCGTCACGCTCGACCGCCTCGGCAAGCCGCGCTACAAGCACTTCCCGCTTCACCACTACGTTCGGTAGCCAAAGGAGCAGCCATGGCCCGCGACCCGAAGTACGACGTGCTCTTCGAGCCGATCCGGATCGGCCCGAAGACGATGAAGAACCGCTTCTACTGCACGCCCCAGTGCAACGGCGCGGGCTCGGAGAAGCCGGGCTTCCAGGCCGGTCATCGCGGGATGAAGGCCGAGGGCGGCTGGGGGGCCGTCTGCACCGAGTACTGCTCGATCCATCCCGAGTCCGACGACTGCCACCGCGTCTCGGCGCGCCTCTGGGACGACGGAGACGTACGCAACCTCGCGCGCATGTGCGACGCCGTGCACGCCTTCGGCGCCCTGGCCGGCGTCGAGCTCTGGTACGGAGGCCCGAACGCGCCCTGCATGGAGTCGCGCTGCGTCCCCCGTGGCGCCTCGCAGATCGCGAGCGAGGCCGACCCGCTGACGGTGCCGATGGAGATGTCGATCGAGGACATCCGCGAGCTCCAGGGGAACTGGGCCGCGGCCGCGCGGCGGGCGCGCTCGGCCGGCTTCGACATCGTCTACGTGTACGGGGCCCACGCCTTCCTGCCGATGCAGTTCCTCTCGCCGTACTACAACAAGCGCACCGACGCCTACGGCGGCCCGTTCGAGAACCGCGCCCGCTTCTGGCGCGAGACGCTCGAGCTCGTGCGGGAGGCCGTCGGCGACGAGTGCGCCGTCGCGGCGCGCATCGCCGTCGACGCGCTCGGGCCGTACGGCGTCGAGCTCGAGGAGGGGCTCGCGTTCGTCGGCCTCGCCGACCATCTCGTCGATCTCTGGGACGTCAACGTCGGCGGGTACGTCAACTGGGGCGACGACCTCGGCACCTCGAAATTCTTCGGGCAGGGCTATCAGCTCGAGTGGACCGGCAAGGTGAAGGACGTGACGTCGAAGCCGGTCGTCGGCGTCGGGCGGTACACGAGCCCGGACACGATGGTCGAGGTGCTCGCGAGCGGGAAGCTGGACTTGATCGGCGCAGCTCGCCCCTCGATCGCCGACCCGTTCCTGCCGAAGAAGATCGAGGAGGGCCGGCTCGACGACATCCGCGAGTGCATCGGCTGCAACGTGTGCGTCTCGCGCTGGGAGATCGGCGGCCCGCCGCTCATCTGCACGCAGAACGCGACGGCGGGGGAGGAGTACCGGCGCGGCTGGCACCCCGAGCGGTTCACGCGGGCCGCGAACGCCGACCGGGACGTGCTCGTGGTCGGCGCCGGCGCGGCCGGGATGGAGTGCGCCCGCGTGCTCGGGGAGCGCGGCC
>JBBILK010000299.1:0-4355 GCA_037444965.1 Actinomycetota bacterium
CCTCCGACGGCGCCTCCGCTGCTTGTTCCTCCTTCGCGCCGGCGAGGATCCGGTCGAGCTCGGCGACGCGGGCCGAGACCTCGGCCGCCGCGGCCTGCAGGCCGGCGACCTCCTCCGCGGAGAGCCCGAGGTCGACGATCTCGAGCACGCCGCCGCGTCCGAGCCGCGCCGGCACGCCGACGTAGACGCCGTCGATCCCGAACTCGCCGCGACAGTAGGCGGAGACCGGCATCACCGAGCGCTCGTCCTCGACGATCGCGCGCACCATCTGCGTGATCGCCGCGCTCGGCGCCCACCAGGCGGAGCCGCGCTTGAGCAGGCGCACGATCTCGGCGCCGCCGTCCCGGGTGCGCTCGACGAGCGCGTCGATCTCGGCCGCCGGGAGCACCTCCGGCAGCGGCCGCCCGCGCACGTTCGAGAGCCTCGGCACCGGCACCATCGTGTCGCCGTGCGAGCCGAGCGTCAGCGCCTCGACCCGCGAGGGCGGTGTCTTCGTATGCCAGGCGATGAACGCGCGGAAGCGGGCCGTGTCGAGCATGCCGGCCATCCCCATCACGCGCTCGGGCGGGAAGCCGGTCGTCCGCTGCGCGAGCGCCGTCATCTCGTCGAGCGGGTTCGTGACCACGATGACGACCGCCTCGGGCGAACGCGACCGCACCTCCTCGGCGACGCCGGCGACGATCTTGCCGTTCGCCTCGAGCAGGTCGGCGCGGCTCTGACCCGGCTTGCGGGGCAGGCCGGCGGTGATCACGACGACGTCGGAGCCGGCCGTCCCCTCGTAGCCCGTGCCGCCGCTGACGAGCGTGTCGGAGCCGGCGAACGGCAGCGCCTGCCCGATGTCGAGCGCCATCGCCTCGGCGACGCCCTCGACGACGTCCACGAGCGCGAGCTCGTCGCAGAGCCCGTGCTCGCCGATTCGCATCGCCGTCGACGAGCCGACCATGCCCGCTCCGACAACCGTGATCTTGCTCATCGGCAACCGCACTTCGGGTCGGGCTCGGGCTGGGCGCAGTCGCTGCAGCACAGACGGAGCTCCTTGAACACCGCCTGGCAGACGCGCTCGATCAGCTCCGGCGAGGCGAGCGGCGCGAAGTCACGCCAGACCACGCGCCGGACGACCGCCCGCACCCGCGACTGGGCTGCGAGCAGCGCCACCTGGTCGCGGCCGACGGCCCGGGCGGTCACGAAGCGACCCCCGGCCGGGAGAGCGACGCGATCGCGTCGAGCGCGCCGTCCCGCGCCGCCAGCACCTCGGACTCGGAGCCGGCGACCATCAGGCGCCCGAAGCGTCCGACGTTCGAGATGAACACCTGGTCGATGTCGGCCGCCTTCTCGGCCTCGTTGGCCGCCAGCGTGACGTAGGCGGCGGGCGCGACCTCCATCACGAGCAGCGTCTGGCCGGGCACGAGGAGCGCGCCGCGGCGGAACTTGTTGATCAGCTGCGCCTGGTAGGGGTCGACGTTCGTGATCACCTGCGCCGAGGCGACCTCGGGCGCCATCGCGTCGGCCTCGGTCAACCCGGTGAGGCGGAAGATCGCCTCCGCGGCCGCTCGCACGGCGGACGGGTCGTACGAGTGCACCTCGAGCAGCCCGAACTCCCGCTCGATGTACTGCGTCGCCGGCCGCACGTCCGCGGCCTTCAGCGCCGCGTCGGCGAGCCGGTAGACCTCGTTCGAGGGCGCGACCTCGATGAACAGCTCGGCCATGCCGGCGACGGGGATGTCGCCCTGCACGGTCGCGCCGACGTACGCCGCGTACTGCGGCTGCATGCAGTCGATCAGGACGTAGCTTCGGAGCTGGAACTCGGGCACCCGTCTACCTCAGAAGCCCGTCGGTGCCCTCTTCCGGCCGCGCGATCACGTGCGCGGAGCGGAGCTCACCGACGCGCGCGGCCTCCTCCGCCCCGGCCGCGACGGCGGAGCGGACCGCCGCGACCTCGCCGGTCACGGTCACGGTCATCAGCCCCGGATCGGTTCGCTTGATGCCCCCGAGCAGCTCCACCTGGGCCGCTTTCAGCATCGCGTCCGCAGCCGCGATCGCCGCCACGTAGGCACGCGTCTCGATCAGCCCGAGCGCGCTAGACATGAGCCATCACCCTTTCCACGACCTCGCGCACGAACGCCTCGACGTCCGGGGACGCGGCCGGCGGGGCGAACGCGTGCGGGGGATGCCCCGCCTCGTCGAGCCCCGCCTCGCGCCACGAGCGCACCGGAAGCGCCACGCGCTTGACGTTGACGAGATGGCGCGGGCCGATGTTGTCGGAGGTGATCGTCCCTCCGATCGTGCCCGTGCCGAGCATGTAGGACGGGTCGACGCCCGTCGTGTAGCCGGAGGCACCGAAGATCGCGGTCTCGTTGACAACGATCCGGTAGGCGGGCATCCGGCTCGCGAAGCGGCCGACCACGCCGTCGTCCTCTGCGTGCACGGCGGCGGTGTGCCCGTCGCCGCCGTACTTGAGCAGCGCGTGCGCCGTCGCGAAGGCCTCGTCCTCGCTCCGCGCCTCGTACCACTTGAGGATCGGGCAGAGGATCTCGCGCGAGAGCGGGTGCTCCCGGCCGACGCCGACGGGCCGGACGACCAGCATGCGCGTCCCGGCCGGGACGCCGATGCCCGCCATCTCGGCGAGCCTCGTCGCGTACTGGCCGACGATGTCGACGGCCGCGGGCCCCGACGGCCCCTGCGGGAAGCACATCCGCTCGATCAGGGCCTGCTCCCGCTCGTCGCAGAAGTAGGTGCCTCGCGCCTCGAGCTCGGCCCGGAACCGCGCCGCGACCTCCGCATCGACGACGACCGCCTGCTCCGAGGCGCAGGGCGTGCCGTTGTCGAACGTCGACGAGACGATCAGCATCGCCGCCGTCTCGCCGAGGTCGCGCGTGCTCCTGTGGACGTAGGCGGTCGTGTTCCCGGGGCCGACGGCGTACGTCGGCTTCCCGCACGAGTACGCCGCGAGCACCATCTGCCTGGAGCCGGTGGCGAGGATCAGGTCGGTCCGGTAGTGGCGCATGAGCGCGTCGGTGCCCTCGAGCGAGACCTCGGTCATGCACTGCACGAGGTTCGGCGGCGCCCCCGCCCGGACCGCGGCCTCGTCCATCACGCGGGCCGTCTCGGCGGAGCAGCGGATCGCCCGGGGATGCGGCGCGCACACGATCGCGTTCCTCGCCTTGACCGCGATCAGGCCCTTGAACATCACCGTCGAGGTCGGGTTCGTGACCGGGATCAGCCCCGCGATCACGCCCACCGGCTCAGCGATCTCCACGTAGCGCCGGCCCGGATGCTCGGCGATCACGCCGACCGTCGGCACGTGCCGGATGAACTCGAACAGGAACTGCGAGTTGAAGAGGTTCTTGAAGGCCTTGTGGTCCGGCCTCCCGTACCCCGTCTCCTCGTAGGCGAGGTCGGCGAGCCGCTGCGCGTGCTCGTTCCCCGCCTGGGCCATCGCCTCGATGACGTGGTCGACCTCGGCCTGCGTCGCGTCCGCCCAGGCCTCGGCGGCCGCGTGCGCGCGCAGCGCGAGCTCGTCCGCCTGGGCCTTCGAGCGCTCGACGTCGGCCATCGTCCCCTCTCCCTCGCTAGCGGTAGTAGGGGAGGGCGCGGCAGACGCCGAACTCGCGGCAGCGCCCGCCGAGGGGCTCGAAGTTGACGTAGTGCAGCATCTCGTCGCGGCTCATGCCGTCGAGGCCGAGCACCGACAGCGTCCGCCCGTGCTTGCGGAAGTCGATCTGCGTCATCGCGCAGCCGAGGTCGATGATCACGTCGGTCATCTGCGTGTCGACGCCGAGCGCCCTGCCGAGCTCCGAGACCGGAACGAGCGTGTTCGGGATCTCGTCGACGAGGTGGTTGTAGGTGAGGATGTGCGGCGGCGCCGTGAACCCCTCGTAGTACGGGTTTCGCTGCATCGCGTCCCACATGTCCGAGCCCGTGACGCGGTAGGACTGCTCGTACCACTCCTTGACCGTCCAGATCTCCCGCAGGCCGAAGGCACGGCCGAGGTTGCACTTCTCGTCGTCCATGCGCTCCATGACGAGGTTCGCAACGGTGGGCCCGATCTGGTTCTTGTAGAAGCGCAGGTCGGTCTTGCCACCGGCGACCTCCTCGATCACGTGCGTGTTGAGGAGCATCGCGGTCGGATGGACGACGCCGCCGACGTTGTTGATCGACGTCTCGAGCACGTTCTCGGCGGGCTCGATCTGCGGGTAGAGACCCCGCAGCACGTGCATGAACTGGTCGTTCGTCGACGCGGGCAAGGCGGAGGCCCGCATCCGGAACTTCTCCTTCAGGATCTCGACCTGCCCCGGACCGCGCTGCTCGGCGGCGTAGATGAACGTCTGGGTCTCGCCGAGGACAATGTCCGCCCG
>JBBILK010000300.1:0-4042 GCA_037444965.1 Actinomycetota bacterium
GCCGAGAGGGCCGAGTTGCAGCATCCGGCCGCCATGACCCCACAGCACGGGCGGGGGACCGAAGCCGCCGGAGGTGATCCCAAGCGGTTCCAGGACGTGCGCTGCGAGCGCGGACTCGAAGGGGAGGCCCGTGATCCGTTCGATCGCGGCGCCGATCAGGATGTAGCCGAGGTTGGAGTAGAGGAAGCGGCCGGGGCGACGAGGTGGCCGCGTCAGCGTGGCGGCTGCCGTCTCCGTGCGCTGCTCGCTCAACGGCCGCGTGTCCCTCCACGCCGCCGTCATCCCGGAGCGCGAAAGGTTGGCCGGTAGCCCGGCCTGGGAGACGAAGACGTCGCCGATCGTGACGGCTCCCCAGCCCGGGTCGATCGTATCCTCGAGATCGGGGAAGAGATCGGTCAACGGCGCGTCCCATTCCGCCTCGCCGCGTTCGACGAGTCGCGCGTACAGGGCGGCGGTGAAAGCCTTGCCACACGAGCCGAGGTGCCACCGGTCGTCGGGTGCAACCTGGTCGTCGCCGCCGCGTATCCTCACGCCGACCACGTCCAGGTCGAGGTGACCGCCGCTGGTGACGATCGCTGCGCCGAGGGCCGGCAGCTCATGCTTCTGCCGGAACTCGACCAGGTGTGGTCGGAGCCGGTGGGTGGCCATTCGGTCATGGTCACAGATGCCGCTCGCCGGCGTCGGGAAGCACCGCGAGACTACGATTCTCCGCCGTGCGCATCCTCGTCACCGGTGGTGCCGGCATGGTCGGCCGCAAGCTTGCGGAGCGCCTGGCCCGCGATGGCGCTCTCGGGGGCCGGCCGATCACGAGCCTCGTCCTCACCGACCTCGTCGAGCCCGACCCTCCCCCCGAACCAGGATTCGACGTCATCACCGTAACCCGGGATCTGGCCGAGCCGAGCGTCGCCGGGGAGCTCGTCTCGGGCCGGCCCGACGTCGTCTTCCACCTGGCGGCCGTGGTCTCCGGCGAGGCCGAGACCGATTTCGAGAAGGGCTACCGAGTCAACCTGGACGTGACGCGACTCCTGCTGGACGCCGTGAGGGCAATCGACGGCTACCGCCCGCGCTTCGTCTTCACCTCGTCGATCGCCGTCTTCGGGGCGCCGTTTCCGGAAGTGATCGGCGACGACTTCCCGGCGACGCCCCTGACCAGCTACGGAACGCAGAAGGCAATCGGCGAGCTGCTCCTCTCCGACTACACGCGGCGGGGCTTCCTACACGGAGTCGCGATCCGGCTGCCCACGATCTGCGTGCGGCCGGGCCGGCCGAACCGCGCGGCCTCGAGCTTCTTCTCGAGCATCATCCGCGAGCCGCTGAACAGGCAGGCGGCGGTGCTGCCGGTGCCGGAGGACATCCGCCACTGGCACGCCTCGCCGCGCGCCGCGGTCGGGTTCCTCGTGCGTGCGGCGACCATGGCCGAGGACGCGCTCGGCGATCGCCGCTGCCTGACGATGCCCGGCGTATCGGTGACGGTGGCGGAGCAGATCGAGGCGCTCCGCCGCGTCGCCGGAGACGAGGCCGTGGCTCTGATCCGGCGCGAGCCCGACGAGACGGTCACGCGGATCGTCTCCGGATGGCCGCGGGCGTTCGAGGCGCGGCGCGCGCGCGAGCTCGGCTTCGAGGCGGAGGAGAGCTTCGACGAGATCGTCCGCGTGTACGTCGAGGACGAGCTCGGCGGCCGGATCCCGGGAGCCGGCACATGAGCGGGATCGCGCTCGTCACGGGCGCCGGCAGCGGCATCGGCCGGGCCTCCGCGATCGCGCTCGCGGAGGCGGGCTTCACCGTCGTCCTCGCGGGCCGGCGGCGAGAGCCGCTCGAGGAAGCCGCGGCGGCGGCGGGCAACGGCAGCGTGGCGCTCACCTGTGACGTTCGCGACCCCGCGTCGGTGACGGCCCTCTTCGCCGAGATCGAGGCCCGGTTCGGGCGGCTCGACCTGCTCTTCAACAACGCCGGCGTGAGCGCGCCCGCGGTGCCGCTCGAGGATCTCAGCCTCGAGCGGTGGGCCGCCGTCGTCGAGACCAACCTCACCGGCGCGTTCCTCTGCACCCAGGAAGCCTTCCGGCTGATGAAGCGCCAGACGCCGCGGGGCGGTCGCATCATCAACAACGGCTCGCTCTCGGCGATGACGCCTCGCCCCAGGTCGGCGCCTTACACCGCGACGAAGCACGCGATCACCGGCCTGACGAGGTCGACGTCCCTCGACGGCCGCGCCTACGACATCGCGTGCGGGCAGATCGACATCGGCAACGCCGCCACCGAGATGACCGGCCCGATGCGGACGACGGGCGTGCTCCAGGCGGACGGCTCGGTCGCGCTGGAGCCGACGATCGACGTCGCCCACGTCGCCCGCGCGGTCGTCTACATGGCAACCCTGCCGCTCGACGCCAACGTGCAGTTCCTGACCGTGATGGCGACGAAGATGCCGTTCGTCGGGCGGGGCTGAAGCGCAGCTCGAGTTCCGTCGGATGGCGGAATATGATAGTTTCATATGCTATGGCGAAGCTTCTATCGGTCTCGATCCCGGATGAGCTGATGCGCGAGGCGGAGGCGATTGCCCGCGCGCAGGGAAAGACGAAGAGCCAGCTCGTGCGAGAGGCGTTGCGACGTCAGGTCCAGCTCGAGCGGCTTCGCGAGCTGCAGCGCCACGGCCGGCGTCGCGCCGAAGAGCGCGGAGTCGGCCCCGAAGACGTCGAGGCGCTCGTGGACGAACTGCGCGACGAGCGACGCTGACGCTGCGCGTCCTCTGCGACACGAACGTCCTCGTCTCGGCGCTGATTGCCGACGGACCGCCAAGCCGCCTGCTCGAGGCGGCGATCGACGGTCGCATCGAGCTCGTGCTGCCCGATCTCGTCCTCGATGAGCTCGAGCGCGTGCTCACGGTGAAGCTCGGCTTCGGCGCTGCCGAGGCCCGGACCGCACGCGAGCTGCTCGCGGAGCTCGCAACTCCGCGAGCGAGCTCACCCCCGAGCACCGAGGAGATCACGGGAGACCCGGTGGACGATGCGATTCTCGCCTGCGCGGTCGAGGCCGAGGTCGACGTCCTCGCCACGGGCGACCGTAAGCACCTGCTCCCTCTCGGCGTCTATCGCGGCGTGCGGCTGCTCGCACCTCAAGCGGTGCTGGCCGAGCTTCGGGCCGAGTGAGGGTCGACCGAGCCGCTGCTCAGTCGGTCGGCTTCGCGCAGGGTGGATTCGTCGCCGGGCCGTCCTTGGGCGGAGCGTCGACCGTGAACGTCTTCGTCACTGTCGCCGTCTTCTCGCCGCTCGCGTCATAGACGGCAATCGTCTTCGTGTAGTCGCCGGCCAGCGTGATGATCCCCCTGATCTGGGCCGAGCCGTCCGCGTGCAGCCGCGACACGATGTCGGCCCTGTAGTCACCAGGACCGGTGATCACGGCCGAGACGCTCACCTGCGCCGGGCTCGTGCGCACGTTGATGCAGAGCCTGCTCTTGCCGAGCGCCGGGTTGTGCGCCCACGTGTCGTCCTCGGAGATCGTCACGACCTTCCGCAGACGCGTCTCGAGCGCCTGCTTGCACTTCTTCGCTCTCTCGATGCGGTCCGGGACGTACTTGGTCGATTGGCTAGACCACACGGCGAAGCCCCACGCGAGAGCGAGCTGGGTGTCGACGCAGTCCAGCTTCTCCAAGACCTCGCTGTACGTGACAGATCCGTAGGCCGGCGCGTTGAAGTAGCGCTTCACGAGGGCCCTCTTCTCCTCACGGATCTCGAAGAGTACGCGGTTGAGCAGCTCGCTCTGGTCGAGCTTCCCGCTCTTCCAGTCGGCCTTCAGCCTGTCGAGTAGCTTGTCGAGATGCTCGAGCTCGGCCAGCAGGCCGGGCGGAACCGCGTCGGCTGATTGCTGCGCCACGACAGCAAGACGGCTCGGAGTGTTTGCGGTGGGGCCGCTCGAGCCCTCGATCGCGCCGACAGCACCGAGCACCGCGGCACCGACGATCGCGCCCAGCACGAACGCCCTGCGTGCAGACACGGCCGGATCGTCTCACCCGGAGCCCTGGGTGTCCAGCGGCGAGGCCCCGTGACGG
>JBBILK010000300.1:4076-4322 GCA_037444965.1 Actinomycetota bacterium
GCCGTCTCAGCCGGGCGGACGCGGGGCAAGCGCGGCAAGCTGCTCCCGAACGATGCGCATCTCCTTGCGATCCGCCTCGTCAGCCGCCAAGCGCCGAACCTCCTCACACAACGCCCGGCGGGCGCGTCGGCGTGCGGCCACTTCCCGCTCCGCCGCACGCCGGGTCTTGCGATCGCTCATGCCGTCCACCCCTCGGCAGCCTCTCTGCACAACATCGTCGCGAGAGCGTGCCGGAGCGTCGCGTCC
>JBBILK010000301.1:0-4318 GCA_037444965.1 Actinomycetota bacterium
ACATCTGGACCGACCGCAAGGGCGCCGAGTACATGTGGTGGAACAACGTCGAGACGAAGCCGGGGACCGGCTACCCGACGCAGTGGGAGAACCAGGAGAAGTACCGCGGCGGCTGGCAGACGCAGAAGGGCAAGCTGAAGCTCCGGCTCCAGGGGCGGGCGCAGGCGCTCGGGAACATCTTCGCCAACCCGTACCTGCCGACGATCGACGACTACTACGAGCCCTGGACGTACGACTTCGAGCATCTCTTCAACGCCCCCGAGACGGACGACCAGCCGACGGCCCGGCCGATCTCGATGATCACCGGCGAGCCGATGGACATCGAGGCGGGCCCGAACTGGGACGACGACCTCGGCGGCTCGCCGATCTACGCGGCGAACGACCCGAACCTGGACGGGCTCACCGAGCAGGAGCGGGCGGAGATGAACGAGCTCGAGCGAATGGTCTTCTTCTACCTGCCGCGGATCTGCAACCACTGCGCCAACCCCGGCTGCGTCGCCGCCTGCCCGGCGGGGGCGCTCTACAAGCGGGGCGAGGACGGGATCGTGCTCCTGAACCAGGAGAAGTGCCGTGCCTGGCGGATGTGCATCTCTGGCTGCCCCTACAAGAAGACCTACTACAACTGGGCGACCGGGAAGTCGGAGAAGTGCATCCTCTGCTACCCCCGCCTGGAGAGCGGTCACGCGCCCGCCTGCTTCCACTCGTGCGTGGGACGGATCCGCTACCTCGGCCTGATCCTCTACGACGCGGCCGCGGTCCAGGAGGCGGCAGGCGTGCCGGACGAGGAGCTCGTCGAGGCGCACCGCGCGGTGATCAAGGATCCGTTCGACCCGGCGGTGATCGAGGCCGCGCGGGCGAACGGCGTCGGCCCCGAGCAGATCACCGCGGCGCAGAACTCACCGGTCTTCAAGTTCGTGAAGCAGTGGGAGCTCGCCCTGCCGCTGCACCCCGAGTTCCGCACGATGCCGATGCTCTTCTACGTGCCGCCGATGCTGCCGGTGCTCGCCTCGCAGCGGGACGGCCGCTACGACGTCGACGGCGCGGCCCGGGGCAACGGCAACGGTGCCCTGCCGTCGATCTCGAACCTGGAGCAGGCCCGGATCCCGCTCAAGTACATGGCCAGCCTCTTCGCGGGCGGCAACGAGGAGCTCGTCGCCCGCGTCTACCGCAAGCTCTTCGCCGTCCGGGTGCACATGCGCTCGCAGAAGGTCGGCAACCTGCCGGAAGAGGACGTCGCCCGGGCCCTCCGGGAGGGCGGCACGACCCCGGAGGAGGCGGAGGCGATCTACCGCCTGACCTCGATGCCGACCTTCCAGGAGCGGTTCGTGCTCCCGCCGCTCGGTCGCGAGCTCGCGATCGAGTCGAGCATGGATCCGTTCGCCGCCAAGCGCGAGGGCGGGTTCGGCTTCCGCTCGGCTCCGGAGCGGCGCTGGTGAGCGTGGCCGCGGCAGCCGTCGACCGGGCGCTGGCGCTCGCCTTCGCGGACCTGCTCTCGTACCCGAGCGGCCCGCTCGGCGAGGCGGTCTCCGTGTGCGAGGCCCGCGCCGGCGAGCGCAGTCCGGAGGCGGGCGCCCTCGTCGCCGGCTTCCGCGCGTTCGCCGAGTCGAGCACCCTCGGCCAGCTGCAGGAGGCGTACACCGCCGCCTTCGACCTCGACAGCCTCTCCGACCTCGAGCCGACGTGCTACCCGTACGTCGGCCACCACCTGTTCGACGAGAACCACAAGCGCAGCGCCTTCCTCGTCGGTCTCAACTCCCGCTACCGGGAGCACGGCTTCGTCGTCGAGGGCGAGCTGCCCGACCACCTCGCGGTGATGCTCCGCTTCGTCGCGGAGTGCGACGACGAGCTCGCAGCCGAGCTCGTCGGCGACGCGATCGTCCCGGCGCTCGGACGAATGGCCAGGGGGACGCACCCCGCCCCGCAGACCGGGCGCGAGCACTACCAGAACCTGCTGCCGGCACTCCGACTCGTGCTCGGGGTCGGCGCGAGCGAGTCCGAGGAGGGAAGCTCCGGATGAACACGTTCCTGTTCGCCGTCGTCCCGTACGCCGCCGTCCTCGTCGCGGTGCTCGGCGGAGTCTGGCGCTACCGCGTCGACCGCTTCTCGTACTCGAGCCAGTCCTCGCAGTTCCTCGAGAACCGTGCGCTGTTCTGGGGCTCCGTGGCCTGGCACTACGGCGTCCTCCTCGTCCTCGCCGCGCACGTGCTCGCGCTCATGTTCTGGGACCCGTGGGGGGTCATGATCGCCGACCCGAACCGGCTGTACTCGTTCGAGATCGTCGGGCTCGCGCTCTCGCTGATGGCGTTCGTCGGTCTCGCGCTCCTGCTCGGCCGCCGCCTCGTCCGCTCGCAGGTGAGAACGGTCACGACGACCATGGACTGGGTGCTGATCGTCCTCCTGCTCGGTCAGATCGCGCTCGGGATCTGGATCGCGCTCGGCTACCGCTGGGGCTCGGACTGGTACCTGCACACGATCGTGCCCTGGATGCACTCCCTGTTCAGGCTGCAGCCCGACGTGGGCTACGTGGTCAACCTGCCGGACGCCGTCAAGGCACACGCGGTGCTCGGCTTCTTCCTGATCGCGCTGTTCCCGTTCACGCGGCTCGTGCACGTGGTCACGTATCCGATCACCTACCTCTGGCGGCCGTACCAGGTCTACATCTGGAACCGGCGGGCGCCCCGCTGACGGGCACCCCGGGCCGATACGTAGTAACTACCGAGTGCGAATCCGCGTCTCTGCCGATGATCCCGTGGCGCTGCTGGGAGTACGGTGCGGCTAGTGGTCAGCCGAGGCCTTTCCGCAGGAACGATCGAGCCAACGAGATCGGGGGGTGACCGGGAGTGAACGCGCCGGGAGAGGCTCAGGACATGGTTGCCGGGAAGGACAGAACCCGCGTGCTCGTGCTGTCGACCGTCGGGTTCACCGTGTTCTTCGCGGTCTGGGTGATGTTCGCCGTCGTCGGCATCCCGCTGCGCAAGGAGCTCGGACTGTCGGACGGCGAGTTCGCGCTGCTCGCGGCGATCCCGATCCTGATGGGCTCGGTCCTGCGCGTTCCGATCGGCATTCTCACGGACATCGTCGGCGGGCGGATCGTCTTCACCGCGCTCCTGCTCCTGACCGCGATCCCGACGTACCTGATCAGCCGCGCGGAGAGCTACACGCAGCTCGTCGTGCTCGCGTTCTTCATGGGCCTCGCCGGCGTCTCGTTCGCCGTCGGCATCGCGTGGGTCTCCGCCTGGTACCCGCGGCAGCGGCAGGGGTTCGCGCTCGGAACCTTCGGAGCCGGGAACGTCGGCGCTTCCGTGACGAAGCTGCTCGCCCCGACGCTCGTCACGGTCGTGCCCGTGGCCGGGGTGGCGAGCGGGGTGATCCCGGGCGGCTGGCGGTTCGTCCCCTTCGTCTACGCGATCGCGCTCGTCGTCATGGCGATCATCGTCTGGTTCGTCTCTCCGACTCCCGACCACCGCCCGGGCCATGGCCGGCCGATCGTCGAGCTGATGCAGCCGCTCAAGGTGCTGCGGGTGTGGCGGTTCGGTCTCTACTACATCGTCGTCTTCGGCGCCTACGTCGCGCTCTCGCTCTGGCTCCCGAAGTACTACGTCGACGTGTACGGCTACGAGCTGCGGACGGCCGGCTTCCTGACCGCGCTCTTCATCTTCCCGGCGAGCCTGCTGCGGCCCCTCGGCGGCTACCTCTCCGACCGGATCGGCGCCCGCGCCGTCACGTATGCGTCGTTCATCATCATGGCGCTCGCGCTCGTCGGGCTCAGCTTCTCCCTCGGCGTGGTCGTCTTCACCGTGCTCGTCGTGATCGTCGGCGTGATGATGGGGATCGGCAAGGCCTCCGTGTACAAGTACATCCCCGAGTACTTCCCGAGGGACGTCGGCTCGGTGGGCGGCCTCGTCGGCGCCGTCGGCGGCCTCGGCGGCTTCTTCCTGCCGCTCCTCTTCGCGTGGGCGCAGGGAGTCTCGGGGCGCCCCCAGAGCACGTTCGTCGTGCTGCTCGTCGTGTCGCTCGTCAGCCTGATCTGGCTGCACCTGGTGGTGCTGCACATGAAGAGGCAGGAGCGCCGCCAGGCGGCCGCGCTCGCGGCCGGGCAGGTGGCGCAGTGACGAGCGGCCAGCTCGCTGCGGAACGGCCCCCGTCCGGCGACTGGCTCGAGCGCTGGGAGCCGGAGGACGAGAGCTTCTGGGAGAGCCAGGGGAAGGCGATCGCGTGGCGTACGCTCGTGATCACGACCGCGAACCTGACGATGGCGTTCGCGGTCTGGTTCCTCGTCAGCGCGCTCGTCGTCCGCCTGGGGAAGATCGGCTTCGAC
>JBBILK010000302.1:0-4316 GCA_037444965.1 Actinomycetota bacterium
GCAGTTGGCGGTGCAGGTGACGCCGCTGTTGATCGGCGCGCTCGTGACCATGGCCGGAGGCGCCGTCGTCGCGCTCGCCTTGGGCGCCGCCCGCCGGCGTCAGGCGGCACTGGCCGAATACTGTCAAATGCGCGGCTACCGGCTCGAGCCGGCGAACGAGGCCGTCACCGAGGCGATGCGCGCCCATCCGGGCCGGCTCGCCGGCTTCGCGCGCGTCGACCCCAACCTCGGCGAGGCGGCATGCGCGGAGCTCGAGCGCGCGCTCGGAGAGCTCGGGCTGCGAGGGCTCTTCCTCCACCCGTGGGAGGAGACGTTCCGCATCAGCGCGCCGCTCGTCGACCCCGTCGTCGAGGTCGCGCGGGCACACGGTGTGCCGGTGATCGTCGCCGCCGGCTACCCGTGGCTCTCGGAAGGGCTCCAGGTCGGCGAGCTCGCCCGCCGCTTCCCGGACGTCGCCTTCGTCGCCACGAACGGCGGCCAGATCAACGTCTCGGGTCTCGGCCAGACCGACGTCGAGCTCGCGCTCGCGGCCAACCCGAACCTCTCGGTGCAGACCGCCGGTGTCTACCGGGAGGACTTCCTCGAGCACGTCGTCGCCCGCTTCGGAGCCGGGCGCCTCCTCTACGCGAGCGCCTACCCGCTGCTCGAGCCGAGGCTCGAGATCCTGCGGGCCCGCTGGGCGCACTTCGACGAGGCGACGCGGGCCTCCGTGCTGGGCGGGAACGCGAGCGTGCTCCTCTAGGCCTCGGGCGCCCACGGCTCGAGCGAGGCGGCGATCTCGGCGAGCAGCTCGAGCGGGAGGTCGGAGACGAGCAGGACGTGCGTGCCCGCACGCTCGAGGGTGATCTGCCGCTGGTGGCCCCAGTCGCGGGCGCGGAGCTCGACGCCGTCCCGCTCGATGCGTATGGCGTCTCCGAGGTCGAGCTCCGGACGCGATCCCTGCCCGATCGAGAGGTAGTGGAGCCCGCTCGGAAACCGGTAGCGCAGGCCGACCCCCGCAGGTTCCCCGGCCCGCTCGTCCCCGGGAGCAAGGAACACCGAGAGCTCGGCTCCCTCGGGCGAGCGTCGCGGTACGAGCAACACGAACGGCGCGCGTTCCGCTGCCTCGGCGAGCGTGAGCTCCTCGGCCCGCGGCAGCCCCGGCGAGAGCTCGCGCACCCGCTCCCCCGGCGGCGCCGTGAACACGAACGTGCCCGCCGGCAGCTCCTCGTCGAAGGCGAGCTCGGTGAGCTCGCTGACCTCGCGCGGCTCTCCGTCGAGGAGCGACGCGAGACGGAGGACGACCCCTCGCTCGGCGTCGACGACGAGGTCGTAGGCGTCGGCGTCCTCGGCCGGCCAGGGAAAGAGCTCGGAGCCCGAGCCCGCCCACCGGGCGCGGGCACGGGCGCGGATTCCCTCGCGACCTCCGTGCACGGTCCTCCCCGCGGGATCGAGGACGAGCAGGCCGGCGAGCGGCACCGGGTCGAGCAGCAGCTCGAAGCCGTGGATCACCGCTCGCTGCGAGGGGTGCACCGTCGCCCCCGAGGCCGGCGTGTAGTGCCACTCGCGCTCGCCGTCGTCGACGAAGACGTCGCGCCCTCCCGGGCCGTCGCGCTCGACGCGGACGCGATCCGGTCGCTCGAGCCAGAAGCGGGTGACGGTCTCGGTCCCGTCAGGGCCGCCGCCGTGGCGAAGCGTCCCGCGCACGCTCTGGAAGCGCTCGCCCGGGCGCACGAGCAGCTCGAGCAGCTCGCCGAGCTCGCTCACTCTGCGATCAGCCTCGGCAGCTCGGTTGGCGCCGGCTCGAGCGAGAGCGCGAGCTCGACGAGCGCCTGCCGGTCGAGCGTCGAGCTGACCACGACCGTGGTTCCCAGGTGCTCGAGCGTCACGTACGTCTGCCCGGCCAGCGAGGCGATCCGCAGCGACCGTTCGCCGGTCTCGAGACGCTCCCACTCGAGCCCGGGGACCCGTCCCGGGTCGGTGCTCTCGTCGATCGAGATCCCGTGCCCGCCCTCGTCCGGATAGAAGTGGAGGCTGACTGCCGGCCCGGCGCCGGTCCGCTCGTTGCCCGGGACGACGAAGACGTGGAGCTGGCCGTCCGCCGGAACGGGCGCGGGGGTGAGCACGGTGAAGGGCACGAGGTGCGTCGCCTCCTCGACGGTCACGGCGCGCGGGCGCGGAAACGCCTCCTCTGCCGGCGCCACCTCCTCGCCCGGCGGCGGGCTGAAGACGAACGTCGCCGGCGGGAACTCCTCGTCGAAGGCGATCTCGACGACCTCCGTCGTCTGGAACGGCTCGCCGTCGAGGAAGGAGGTCGCCCGCAGGACGACGCCGCGCTCCGCGTCGACGACGAGCTCGTGACGATCGGCCCCGACGGGGAGCAGCTGCGGGGAGGACGCGAGCCGCTCGTCGACGTCGCGCTCGATCGCCTCGACGAGCACCCCGCGCCGCCCGGCGCACTCCGCCTCGCCCCGGACGGCGAGCTCGTACCGGCCGAGCAGCGCGGCCGCGTCGGCCTGGAGCTCGAAGCCGCATCCCCCGCCCGAGGATGCGTACACGACCGCGCCCGCCCAGGGGCTGAAGCTCCAGACACGCTCCCCGTCGTCGACCAGGACGTGCTCCTCATGCCCGTTGCGCGCAGTCCGCTCGACGCGGCATCGCGCCGGGCGCTCCAGCCAGAGCCGGGCAACCTCCTCCGTCGTCTCGGGCTCGGTCTCCGAGCTGCTCCCGTACTCCATCGCGGCCCCGGCCAGGCTTCGGCTCTGCCGTGTCCGCACCGTCGCCCGCACGGTACGCGAGCGCCCGTGGGCGTCGTGGAGCAACTCGAGCAGGTCGCGACGCGCGATCACTCGCCCATCGTACGCCGCCCGGACGGGGCCGCTATCCTCGCCGCCGTGAAGGTGGCGTTCGTCGGCCTCGGCACGATGGGCCGGCCGCTGGCCGGGCACCTGCTCACGGCCGGGCACGAGCTGGTCGCCTGCGACACCGACCCGGAGCGTGCCGCGTGGCTCGGCGCACCAACGGCCGCGACGCCTGCGGACGCCGGCCGGGAGGCCGAGGTCGCCTTCCTCTCCCTCCCGTCGCCGGCCGCGGTCGAGGAAGTGGTGCTCGGACCGGCCGGGCTGCGCGAGACGCTGAACCGGGGCGCAACCGTCGTCGACATGTCGACGAGCCCGCCGGCGCTCGCCCGGCGGCTCGCCGAGCGGCTCGCCGGGCAGGGCGTCGCGTTCCTCGACGCGCCCGTGAGCGGCGGGCCGGCCGGAGCGGAGGCGGGGACGCTCGCGATCATGGTCGGCGGGGAGGCCGAGGTCTTCGAGCGCTGCCGGCCGCTCCTCGAGACGATGGGGAGCCACGTCGAGCGGGTCGGCGGCCACGGCGCCGGCCAGGCGGTCAAGCTCTGCAACAACCTCGTCGTCGCGTGCACGATGGCGGCGCTCGCCGAGGCGTGCGCGATCCTCGAGCGGGAGGGGATCGACGCTGCCCAGGCGTACGAGGTGCTCACCCGCTCGACGAGCGACTCGACCGTGTTGCGGCGGCGTTTCCCGCTCCCGGGCGTCCGTCCCGAGCACCCGGCTTCCCGGGAGTGGGAGCCGCTCTTCCGGCTCGACCTGCTCGCGAAGGACCTCGGCCTCGCGCTCGAGCTCGCCGGCGAGCACGACGTCTGCGCCCGCGTGACCGCGACCGCCGCCGACGCATATGCGGCCGCGCTCGAGGCGGGGTTCGGCGAGCTCGACTACTCGGCCGTCTTCCTCTCGATTCCGCGCTGATGGCGACGCCCCGCGTCGTTCTCGCGACCGCGACCGCGGCGCAATCAGCCGTGTCGCTCACGGGCTTCGGCCTGCCGTCGATCGGGCCCGAGCTGCAGGACGAGTTCGGCATCGGCCTCGGCGTCCTCGGCGCGGTGCTGACGGCGAACCTCCTCGGCGCCGGGCTGTTCCTGATCGCCGCTGGGATCGCCGTCGACCGCTTCGGCGCCCGCAGGCTCACGGCCGCGGGTACCGCTCTCGGTACCGCCGCCCTGCTCGCTGCGGCCTTCGCCCCGACGGCGGGCATCCTGATCGCGGCGCTGTTCCTCACCGGTGTCGGCTCGGCGGTCGTGCCGATCGCGGGCATGGGCGCCGTGTTCAGGGCCTATCCGATGAGCCGCCGGGCGTGGGCGCTCGGCGTGCGGCAGATGGGGGTGCCGCTCGGCGGCGTCACCGCTGCCCTGATCCTGCCGCCGCTCGCGCACGCGGGAGGCGCGCGGCTCGCGCTCCTCTTCGCCGCTGCCGCGCTCGCCACGTTCGGAACGGCCTTCGCGGTCTCGGGCGACGAGGCGCACGGAGCCGCGGGAGCAC
>JBBILK010000303.1:0-4286 GCA_037444965.1 Actinomycetota bacterium
TCCTAATCGCCGCGATCCCGTCGTCGATCGTGACGCCCGGTCGGCGGCCCTCGCGCGCGCACTCGACGAAGTGGCGCACCTCGCCCGCGTACCCGTGCAGGTGCCGCGGGTCGAGCGCGTCGCCGGGGAGCTGATCGTTCGGCTCCCACACCTCGGGCGTCTCGCGGCCGGCGAGGTGGGCGGTGACGGTCCGCCAGGCATCGACCGTGACCGCGCTCTGGCGGCCGGTGAGGACGACCCGCTCGTTCAGCCGCTCGAGGCAGTTCAGCTGCAGGGTGCCGACCGCGCCGCCCGCGAAGCCGAGCACGGCCGCCCAGGCCTCCTCCTGCGGCGGCTCCCTGCCCTCGGCCTCGCGCCACATGTCCCGCCAGGCCGAGCCCACGACGGGCAGCTCGAGCGCGCTCGGGCGCCATTCGGGCGTGTCTCCCTCCGCACGGGTGACCCGGGCGGCGAAGACCCAGTCGACCTCGCCGGCGAGGAAGCGTGCGAGGTCGAGATGGTGGCAGCCGAAGCCGTTCAGGAAGTCGTAGACGGCCCGCGGCGGGTAGACCCCGAAGGTGAAGCGCGCCTCGTACGCCGAGAGCGGGCCGAACTCCGGCCGGCCGGCGAGCTCGCGCGCACGCAGGTACGGCTCGGAGAAGCGCTTCATGAAGCCGACCATCGCGTGCCGGCCGGCCTTCTCCGCCGCCTCCTTGATCGCGAACGCGTCCTCGAGGCTCTCGGCCGGGGGCTTCTCGAGGAAGACGTGCTTGCCGGCCTCGAGGCAGTCGATCGCGAGCGCCGGCTGCAGCCGCGGGTGCATGGCGACGAGGACGCAGTCGACCTCGGCCTGCTCGAGCAGCTCGCGGTGGTCGGTGTAGACCTGCGGGATCCCGAAGTCGCGGGCGCAGCGGCGCGCGCGTGCCTCGTCGACGTCGCAACAGGCGACGAGCTCCCCGATCTCCCCACCCTCTGCGAGCTCGCCGATCGCTCCGCCGACGTCCGGCGGGTTGAGGACGGCGAGGCGGAAGCTCGGGTAGAGGTTCTGGACGGCGTGGCTGCCACAGCCGACGAAGCCGACGCGAGCGAGCCGGCTCACGCCGGCGCTCCTCCGGACGGCACGGCAGTCGGGTGGACGCCGTGCTCCTCGAGCTGGAGGTCGTAGCCCACGACTGGCGTCTTTTACCACGCCCGGGCCCCTCGCGTTAGGTGGACTTTACGTATTTGAACGTGCTGCACACGTCCGTATAGGGTCCGGGGCTGCCAGGACAGCGTCGACGAAGGGAGCACCGGAGATGGACGCCCTCGACCTCTGTTACACGCCGGCGACCGAGCTCGTGCCCCTCATCCGCCGCCGGGAGCTCTCGCCGGTCGAGCTGGTCGACGCGGTCCTCGAGCGGATCGACCGTGTGAACCCCGCCCTCAACGCCTTCTGCGCCGTCCTCCCTGACGAGGCGCGCGCGGCCGCCCGCCGCGCCGAGCAGGCCGTGCTCGACGGGGCCGACCTCGGGCTCCTCCACGGGATCCCCTACTCGATCAAGGATCTCTCGCCGACGAAGGGCGTGCGCACCACCTTCGGATCGAAGGCCTTCGCGAATCACGTTCCGGAGGAGGACGGAGCCACGAACGAGCGGCTACGGGCCGCCGGCGGCATCTTCCTCGGCAAGACGACGACCCCGGAGTTCGGCAACAAGGGGCTCTGCGACAGCCCGCTCTTCGGGCCGACCCGCAACCCCTGGCGGACGACGCACGTCTCCGGCGGCTCGAGCGGAGGCGCGGCGGCCGCCGTGGCCGCCGGCCTCGGCCCGATCGCCGAGGGCGGCGACGCGGCCGGATCCATTCGCATCCCGGCAAGTCTCTGCGGCGTCGTCGGCCTGAAGCCGTCCCTGGGGCGGATCCCCGTCTACCCGAGCTTCTTCGCCCTCGAGCCCTTCGTCTGCCTCGGCCCGCTCGCGCGGACGGTGGGCGACGCCGCCCTCATGCTGAGCGCCCTGGCGGGTCCCCACCCCAAGGAGCCCTTTGCCCTCGAGGCGAGCGGCGTCGACTACACCGAGGCCACCCGCAACCCCGACGTGCGCGGCTGGCGGGTCGCCTACTCCCGCAACCTCGGCTACAACCCGGTCGCTCCGGCGGTCACGGAGCGCACGGACGCAGCGGCGCAGGCCTTCGCCGACCTCGGCGCCGAGGTGGAGGAGGTCGACCCCGGCCTCCCCGACCCGCGCGAGGCGGAGATCGTGATCTGGCGCGCCATCTTCGGCCTCTGCGCCTACGACTTCGTGCGGCCGGGCCTCGCCTCCCTCGACGAGATGGACCCGCACCTGCGCGAGCTCATGGAGAAGGGCGAGACGATCTCGGCGTGGGACTTCTACCGGCGTATGGTCTTCCTCCGCCACCAGTTCCTCCACGCCATGCTCGCGGTCTTCGACCGCTACGACCTCCTCCTCACGCCGACGCTGGCCGTGCCGCCCTTCCCTCAGCTCGGCGGGCCCGCCGGGCCCAGCGAGATCGAAGGCGAGCCCATCGAGCCCTTCGGCGGCTGGCTCCTCACCTACCCCTTCAACTGGACCGGCCAGCCCGCCATCTCCGTCCCCTGCGGCTTCACCGCCGACGGCCTGCCGATCGGCCTCCAGATCGCAGGGCGCCTGCGCGCCGACGCGGACGTCCTGCGGGCGGCGGCCGCCTACGAGCAGGCTGCGCCCTGGGCCGACCGGCGCCCGCCGCTCGACTGAGCCTCTACACCTCCTCCCCCAGTACCTTCCGGCGGTAGGCCCGCCAGGTGGTGGCCCGCCGGGCAGGATCCTCGAGGGCGCTCTCGTCGAGCTTGTGGATCGTGCTCCGGTGCGGCGCCGAGCGGACGAGCTCGGGATCCGCGTACGCCTCGCTCGAGACCTGGGAGAGGATCGCCGCGTACGCGTCGAGGTCGGCCCGCGAGTAGGTCTCCGACGGCTCGAGGGTCATCGGCTCCGGGACCAGCCAGGGGTGGTGGCTCGGGAAGTACTGGCTGACGCCGAAGTCGGCCGTGCGCGCGCTCACCTCGAGCGTCCCGACGCCGGTGTCCTCGTGCAGCTTGCCCAGGCTGTAGCGGACCTGCTCGAGCCGCCGCTCGGCGTTCCCGGGATAGGAGACCGCGAAGCCGGGGATCTCGGCCACCTTTCGCGCCAGGTAGTTGTTGTTCAGGACGGCGGTCTCGGCGACCTGGCGCAGGCCGTCCGCGCCGAGCGCGAGCACCCAGGCGTACGAGCGCAGCACCGTCGCCGGCACACCGTGGAAGGCCCGGATCACTCCGATCGAGTCCGGCCGGTCGTAGTCGAGGGAGAAGCGTCCGCTCGCGTCGCGCTCCACCGTCGGGACCGGCAGGAACGGCGCCAGCGCCGCGGTCACGCCCGCTGCGCCGACCGGCATGCCCATCGAGCAGTGCGGCGAGGAAAACGTCTTGTGCAGGTTGAACTGGCAGAGGTCGAACCCGGCTTCGCGAGCCCGCGTGATCCCGAGAATCCCGTTCGCGTTCGCCTGGTCGTAGTGGCAGAGGCCGCCGGCGTCGTGGACGACCTCGACGATCTTGTCGATCTCGGGGTTGAAGATCCCCGTGTCCTCGGGGTTCGTGATCATCAGACCGGCCGTCCGCTCGGAGACGGCCGCCTTGACCGCCTCGAGATCCGGGTAGCCCCGCTCCGTCGGGTAGAGCGTGATCACCTTGAAGCCGGCGACCGCCGGCCCCGCGCCGTCGCAGGGGTGGGAGAAGATCGTGGTGACGATCTCGTCCCGCTGCGTCTCCCCGCGGGCGGCGTGATACGCAGCGATCATGCGGGCGTTCGCGTACACCGCCTGGGAGCCGCCCGCAGGCTGGAAGCTGAAGCGGTCGAGGCCCGAGATCTCGCAGAGCATCCGCTCGAACTCGTGGAAGACCTCGAGCATCCCCTGCACGGTGTCGTCGTCCTGGAGCGGGTGCAGGTCGGCGACCTTCGGCGAGCGGATCAGCTCCTGGTTCACCTTCGGGCTGTACTTCATCGTGCACGTGCCGAGGCCGACGTGGATGTTCAGGTCGCCGCCGAGCGTCTCCTGGGAGAGCCGAAGGTAGTGGCGGACGACGGCCGGCTGGCTCAGCTCGGGCAGCGCCGGCGGCCGGGAGCGCCGAAGCGCGCCGGGAATCCCGGCGAGCACGTCGCCGGCGGCCGTCGCGACCTCCGGCTCGACCTGGGGCGGGATCAGCCCCCGCTCGCCTGGGTTCGAGAGCTCCATCAGGACGGGCTCGTTCCAGCTCGCCTCGTGGAACGGCCGGATCGCCGGGTTGCGGCTCATGCGATCAC
>JBBILK010000304.1:0-4275 GCA_037444965.1 Actinomycetota bacterium
CGCTCCTCACCCCGCAATTCTAGTCGTCGAGCAACCAGCAGGCTGCCCGGTGGCCGTTCGCGCCGGCGGCGACGAGGTCGACCGGGTCGTCTACCGGGCAGCGCTCGAACGCCTGCGGGCAGCGCGGGTGGAAGCGGCAGCCCGAGGGGACGTCGATCGGGTTCGGCGTCTCGCCCTTGAGGATCTGCGGGCGCGAGCGCTCGCGCGGATCCGGCTTCGGGACGACCGAGATCAGCGCCTGCGTGTACGGGTGACGCGGGTTGCGGACGACCTCATGTGCCGGGCCCTCCTCGACGATCCGGCCGAGGTACATGACCGCGATCCGGTCGGCGTAGTGCGCGGCGGTCGAGAGATCGTGCGTGATCATCAGGATCCCCAGCCCCGACCGGCGTAGCCCGTCGAGGAGGGCGAGGATCCCCGCGCGGACGGAGACGTCCAGCATCGAGACGGGCTCGTCGGCGACGAGCAGCTCTGGCTCGAGGACGAGCGCCGCCGCGACCGCGACGCGCTGACGCTGGCCGCCCGAGAGCTCGTGCGGAAACCGGTCGAGGAACAGCTCGGGAGGGGTCAGCCCGGCTCGCTCGAGGGCGTCCCGAACGCGCTCGGTCCGCTCGCTCTTCGTGCCGACGTCGTGGACCTCGAGCGGCTCCTCGATCGTCTGGCGGACGCGGAAGCGCGGGTCGAGCGACTCGTAGGGATCCTGGTAGATGATCTGCATCCGGCGCCGGAGCGTGCGCAGCTCGCGCGCGCCGAGGGTCGTGATGTCCTTGCCGCGGAAGCGGATCGTCCCGGCCGCGGGGTCGACGAGCCGGAGCAGCGTCTGGGCGGTCGTCGTCTTCCCACAGCCCGATTCGCCGACGAGCGCGAGCATCTCGCCGGCTCTGAGCGCGAAGGAGACGCCCTCCACCGCGTGGACGATCCGCCGCGGCTGCCTGAGGAGCGCGCCGGCGATGCCGCGCGGGACCGGGAAGTGCGTGATGAGCCCCTCGACCTCGAGCAGGGCTGGGGCGCTCACGAGGCCGCTCTCAGCGCGGGATCGTTCAGGTGGCACTCCGCCTCGTGCTCCGCTCCGACCGCGAGCGGTCTCGGGACGACCGAGGCGCACGGCTCGAAGACCCGGTCGCAGCGAGGCGCGAACGAGCATCCGGGCGGCTCGCGGTCGAGCCGCGGCGGCGTACCGGCGATCGAGACGACCGCTCCCTCCCCGTAGAGGTCGGGGGTGGCCGCGAAGAGGAGCCGCGTGTACGGATGGCGCGGGTCGTGGTAGAGGGCCTCGGTGGGGCCTGCCTCGACGATCCGGCCGGAGTACATGACTCCCGCCCGTTCACAGGTCTGCGCGACGACGGGGAGATCGTGTGTGACGAGGACGAGCGCGAGACCGAGGTCGTGGGCGAGACCGACGAGGAGCTCGAGGATCTGCGCCTGCACCATCACGTCCAGCGCGGTCGTCGGCTCGTCGGCGAGGAGCACCTTCGGCTTGCAGGCGAGCGCCATCGCGATCGCGGCTCGCTGGCGCATGCCGCCCGAGAACTCGTGCGGGAACCGGTCGGCGCGGCTCGCCGAGATGCCGACCAGCTCGAGCAGCTCGCCGACCTGCCGGCGTGCCTCGCCGCCCTCGGCGAGCCCGTGGAGCGCGAGCGGCTCGGCGATCTGGTCGCCGATCCGCTTCACCGGGTTGAAGGCGTTCATCGCGCCCTGGAAGATCATCGCGAGGTCGCGCCAGCGGTGTCCGCTGACGCTCTCCTCGCCGCGGGCCAGGATGTCCTCGCCGTCGAGCACGACCCGTCCGGCGACGCTCGCAGTGGGCGGGAGTAGGCCCATCAGCGCGAGGATCGCCGTCGTCTTCCCGCAGCCCGACTCGCCGACGAGGCCGAACCGGTCGCCCGAGGAGAGGTCGAAGCTCACCCCGCGGACGGCGTGCAGCTCCCCGCCCTCGGCGAGCGCGAACCAGACGTGGAGGTTCTCGACCGAGAGGACCGTCACTGCGGCTCCTGCTCCGGAGGTCGGCGGATGCGGAAGCGATGGACCGAGAGGTGGCCGACGCGGAGGCGTGGGTTGAGCGCGTCCTCGAGCGAGCGACCGACCATCGTGCAGGCGAGGACCACGAAGGCGACCGCGAAGCCCGGGGGCACGATCGCCCACCAGGCCCCGGCGCTGATCGCGTTGGCCTCGAAGGCGTTCTCGATCAGCTTCCCCCAGGAGATCAGGCTCGGGTCGCCGAGACCGAGGAAGGTGACGTACGTCTCGGCGAAGATCGCGTACGCGACGAAGAGGACGGTCTGCGCGATCAGGAGCGGCCCCACCTGCGGCAGGACGTGGCGGACGATGATCCGTGTGTTGCCGGCGCCGAGCGAGCGCGTCCGTTTCACGTAGGTGCGCTCGCGCAGGCTCTTCGTCTCGGCGCGGATGATCCTCGCCGTGTACGTCCAGTAGATCGCGCCGATGATGATGATGATGTTCGTGAGGCTCCGGCCGAAGAGGGCGGCGACGACGAGGATGAGCGGAACGTCGGGGATCGCGATCATGTAGTTGGTCACGGCCGTCAGCCCCGTGTCGAGCTTGCCGCCGAAGTACCCGCTGACCAGGCCGATCGTCCCGCCGATCAGCATCGCCACCGCGGCAGCCGCGAAGCCGACGAGGAGCGAGACCCTCGCCCCGTACATCATCAGCGTGAGCATGTCGACGCCGCCGTCGTCGAGGCCGAAGGGATGGGCTCCCGAGGGCGGTGCGAACGGCTCGCCGACCTTCTCACGCGGCCCGTAGGGAGCGAGGTAGGGCGCGGTGACCGCGACCAGGACGAAGAGGGCGATGACGATCACGCCGGCGGTCGCGGCGGGCTTGCTGCGGACGAGCGACCACACGCGCGAACCGAGGCCGGCTGCCCCCGTGACTGGCGCGGTCTCGGCCGGAGCGGGCAGGGTCATTCCGCGATCCTCGGGTCGAGCTTGAGGTAGAGCAGGTCGGCTGCGTAGTTCGCGAGGACGACCGAGAGCGTGAGGATCAGGAAGGCGCCCTGGAGCACCGGGTAGTCGCGCTCGAAGATCGCGTCGTAGACCTCGAGCCCGATCCCCGGGTAGGAGAACACCGCCTCGACGAGGATCGATCCACCCACCAGGTAGCCGAGCGAGATCGCGATCAGCGTGGAGATCGGCAGCAGGGCGTTTCGAAGCGCGTGTCTGCGGACGATCGTCCAGCTACCGAGGCCCTTCGCGCGCGCTGTGAGGATGTAGTCCTCGCCGAGCGTGTTGAGCAGGGACGAGCGTGTCACGAGCGCGTAGTCCCCGTAGAGGACGAGGCCCAGCGTCAGCGCGGGCAGGATCATGTGCTTCATGCGGTCGACGAAGACCTCCCACGTGCTCGGGTCCGTGAACTCGAGGAACGGATCGGAGATCCCCGAGACGGGGAGGGTGCCGGCGAAGACGATCACGAGCATGAGCCCGAGCCACTGGGTCGGGAGGGAGTAGAAGAAGAGGGACACGGAGACGTTCCCCCAGTCGGCCCACGTACCGCGCCGCCAGGCGGCGACCACGCCGGAGAGGATGCCGAAGACGATCGAGAACGCCGTTCCGAGCGCGATCATCGGCAGCGTGTTCGCGAGCGCCGGCCCGAGCTCGTCCCAGACGGGCCGGCGGGTCGTGAAGGAGCTCCCGAGGTTGCCCTGCAGGAGCTCCTTCATGTAGATCCCGTACTGCTCGACCATGGACTTGTCGAGGCCGAACTCCTTGCGCTGCTCCTCCTTGAACTCGGGAGTGCAGGCGCGGCAGCGCAGCGCGCTCGCCGGATCGCCGGGGGCGGCGCGGAAGAGCACGAAGTTGAGCGTGACGGCGACGAGCACGGTCATCAAGCCGAACAGCGTCCGCTTGACGACGTAGTTCGTGCCGCGCGCGCCCAACGGCTCTCCGCGCCGCCCTGGACCCGGTCGCTAGCCCTCCACCATGTGCGCCTCGACCCACGGTCGCTTCGAGAAGCCGGTCAGCTCCGGCATCTGCAGCCCATCCCAGTTCTTCGCCCAGGCCGCCGTCGCCTCGAGGTTGACGAGCTGGATGTACGGCCGGTCGTTGTAGAGGATCTCCTGCATCTGCCAGACGATCTGCTTGCGGGCCTCCTGGTCGACGGTCACTCCCTGCTCGTCGTAGAGGGCGTCGTACTCGGGGTTGCAGTAGCCCGTGTCGCTCCAACCGCCGTACTGGTCGCACTTCACAACGGAGAGGACGAAGTCCGGGTCGAGGTAGCCGACCCAGTCCCACATCGCCATGTCGAAGTTCAGGTACTTCC
>JBBILK010000305.1:0-4255 GCA_037444965.1 Actinomycetota bacterium
CCGGGCCGGCTGAAAGACATGGTCACCTCGCCGGGCGGCACGGCGATCGCCGGCCAGGCGGACGTGTCGAGCAAGGGCTCGATCGAGGCGATGGCGGCCACGGTCGTGCGCGAGCTCGGCGGGATCGACGTGCTCGTCAACAACGCCGCGATCTATCCCCTGCGCCCGTGGACGGAGATCGCCGAGGAGGAGTGGGACCGTGTCCTCGCGACGAACCTGAAGGGCTACTTCCTGTGCGCGCGCGCCTGCTACCCGTCCATGAAGGAGCGAGGGCGGGGCCGGATCGTCAACCTCTCGTCGATCACGTTCCTCGTCGGGTTCGCGAACCTGCTCGACTACGTCTCCTCGAAGGGAGCGGTCGTCGGCTTCACGCGCGCGCTCGCCCATGAGCTGGGGCCGGAGGGGATCACCGTCAACGCGATCGCCCCCGGCGCCTTCCCGACCGACGCCGAGAAGATCCACCCGAACCCCGAGCAGTACAACCAGTGGGTGCTCGACCAGCAGTGCCTGAAGCGCCGCGGCACGCCTGCGGACATCGGCAACCTCGTCGTCTTCCTCGCCAGTGACGCCTCGGGCTTCATCACCGGTCAGACGGTCGTGATCGACGGCGGCTGGGCGATGCACTAAGGTTGCGCCCGGCTACGGGACAACCGCCGAAAGGAGTAGACGATGCTGTGTGCCCTGACCGTGCGACGGCTGAAGCCGGGCGCCTTCGAGGACTTCGAGCGCGTGTGGGAGCAAGCGACCAGCGAAGCGGCGCCCGCGGGGTGGAAGCACGCCTACACCGTCCGGAACGTGGGTGACGAGAACGAGGTCGTCTCGTTCGGGTTCTTCGACGGGACGCTCGATGAGCTGCGCCAGTCGCAGCGCGACTTCGACTACGCAACCTGGCGGGCGCAGATCGACGAGCTGGTCGAATCCACCGGCACGGACGGGATCTTCGAAGTAGTGGTCGAACGCCGCGCCTGAGCTACCCGGCGTTCGCCGACCCGCCCCTGCGGGTCAGGGCAAGCAGGATGTCGCGCGTGTACTCGGCCTCGAGCCGGGCTGCTTCGGCAGCCACCTCGGCTTCGAGGTCGTCGCCGCAGGGGCGGGTCTCCTTCCGCCACGCCTCGAGGTAGGCGTCGGAGCCGACGAGCCCGGCTTTCATCGCGGCCGCGTCGATCGCCCGCTCGAACCGCTCCGAGAGCTGGACGCGGGCGCTTCCGCTCTCGCTCTTCGCGGTCACCTGGGCGGGGATGTCGCGCCAGTAGATGACGGTCAGCTCCGCCATCGCTAGCCGGGGAAGGCGAGCTCGCCGACGAAGCGGTCGTTGAAGTCGGCCCGGTCGGAGAGCTCGACGTACTGGACCTCGTCCAGGAGGGCGATCGCCTCGTGGCGCTCCTGCATCGAGAGCAACGCCATCTTCGCGCCCTCGCCGGCGACGTTGCCGGCCGAGACGATCCTGGCCAGCGGAAGGCCCGGCACGAGCCCGATCCGGACGGCGCTCGCGGGCGAGAGATAGGAGCCGAACGAGCCGGCGAGCAGCACCTGCTGGATCTCGGCCTCCTCGATCCCGAGCTCGCCGGCGAGGACCTTCCAGCCGGTCGAGATCGCCGCCTTCGCGAACTGCAGCTCGCGTACGTCGCGCTGCGACAGGTACACCGAGTGCTCGGCGTCGCCCTCGGTGCCCTGCCAGTGAAGGACGAAGACGCGCTCGCCGCCCTCGTTCGTGACGAGCCGGCCGGAGAGCTCCGGTCGGAGCCCGGCAGCGAGCTCGTCGGATACGAACCGGCCGGACTGGTCGATGAGGCCGGTGTGGACGAGCTCGGCCACGGCGTCGACGAGGCCCGAGCCGCACAGGCCGACCGGCGCGCAGTCCCCGATCACCCCGAGCTCGACCGTGTCGTCCCGGAGCCGGACGGTCTCGATCGCGCCGTCGGCGGCTCGCATCCCGCAGCGGATCTGGGCGCCTTCGAACGCGGGCCCCGCGGGCGCCGCCGTGCAGAGGATCCGGTCGGCCGAGCCGAGCGCGATCTCGCAGTTCGTGCCGACGTCGATGAACAGACGCAGGCGGCGGTCGCGCGCCATGCCGGTTGCGAGCAGCCCGGCGACGATGTCGCCGCCGACGTACGCCCCGAACGCGGGGAAGACGGTCGCCCGCGCGCGCGGGTGGAGCTCGAGGCCGAGCTCGGAGGCAGGCAGCTCCGGATACGAACGGGAGGCCATGATGAACGGGGCGAGCCCGACGGGCTCGGGATCGATGCCGAGCACGAGCTGGGTCATCGTCGCGTTCCCGCAGAGCGCCGCCTCGTACACCTCTGCCAGGTCGACGTCGCCCTGGACGCAGACCTCCGCGGCCAGCTCCTGGAGCGTCTCGCCCGCGAGCGCCCGCAGGCGCTCGAGCGCGGCCGGGTCGACCATGGTCGCGGAGATGCGGGTGATCACGTCGCCGCCGAACGGCTGCTGGCGGTTCAGCATCGAGCGCACCGCGACCGGCGTGCCCGTCGTCAGGTCGAGCAGGGTGGCGACGACGGTCGTCGTCCCGAGGTCGAACGCGATTGCGTGCCGCCGCCCCGTCGTGTCGCCCGGCTCGACGTCGATCAGCAGGTCGTCGACGACGACGCACGTGACCCGGAAGCCCGCCTCGCGCAGCACGCCGGGAAGGCGGCGGAGGACGGGTGCCTCGACGCGGAGCTCGAGGTCGTCGACCGCGTCCCGCAGCCGCTCGAGGTCGGTTCGCTGGTCCTCGAGCGACGGTGGCTCGAGCTCGACGTAGCGCTTCTGGAGGGCAGGCCGCAGGATCACCTGCCGCCCGACACCGACGGTGGCGGCCTTCGGCCGGGTCGCGAGCGGCGGGACGTCGACGACCAGGTGCTCTTCGGCCTCCGCTCGGCAGGCGAGGCGCCACCCGTCCGCGAGCTCGTCCTCCCGGAAGGCGTGGACGTCGTGCGACGAGACGGGGACGTGCCCCTGGACGATGCGGACGCGGCACTTCTTGCAGGTGCCGTGCCCGCCGCAGGTCGAGTCGATCGCGATCCCGTTCCACGACGCGGCGTCGAAGACCGTCACCCCGTGCGGGACGCGCACCGCCGTGCCCGACGGCTCGAACCGCAGCGCCACGCGGGCCGGGTGGTCGGCTGCGCCGTCGTGGGCCTCGGGACGATCCATGACCCTCATCGTGACGAGATTCGTTGGTGTCTGCGCGTCACACCGCGGCGAGCTCACGCCGCTGCTCGAGCAGCTCCTTCGCGCGCTTGGTCGCCTGGGCCGCGTCGGGCGCGTAGCCGTCCGCGCCGACGGCGTCCGCGTACTCCTGCGTCACGGGTGCGCCGCCGACCATGATGATCACGTCGTCGCGGAGCCCTGCCTTCTCGATCGCCTCGATGTTCGTCTTGAACATCGGCATCGTGGTCGTCAGGAAGGCGGAGAAGCCGACCACCTGCGGCCGGTGCTCCCGGATCGCCTCCACGAACGTCTCCGGCGCCACCTGCACGCCGAGGTCGACGACCTTGAAGCCGGCGCCCTCGAGCATGATGTCGACGAGGTTCTTGCCGATGTCGTGCACGTCGCCCTTGACGGTGCCCATCAGGAACGTGCCGACCGTCTCGGCCCCCGTCTGGGCGAGGAGGGGGCGCAGCAGGTCGAGCGCTCCGGTCATCGCGCGGCCCGCGATCAGCATCTCCGGCACGAAGAAGTCGCCGCGCTCGAAGCGCGCTCCGACCTCCTCGAGCGCCGGGATCAGCGCCTCGAACAGCATCTTCTCGGGGGCGAGGCCGCCCGCGAGCCCCTGCTCGGTGAGCTCCACGACAGCGGGCCTGTTCCCGACCAGCGTCTGGTCGTAGAGCTGCTGCAAGATCTCCTCGTCGTTCATTCCTCTCGGTCTCCTGGGTGGTGGGACTGGATGTGGGCGGACAGCGCCCCGGCGGTCTCGACGACCAGGGCGGAGAGCTCGGCCAGGCGCTCCCGGGAGGTGCGCACGGTCGGCGCCGAGACCGAGATCGCCGCGATCACCGTCCCGCGGACTCCCCGCACCGGGGCCGCGGTCGAGCAGAGGCCGGCCTCGAGCTCCTCCCACGGCGTCGCGTACCCGGCGCGCCGGACCCGGTCGACCTCTGCGAGGAGGTCGGCGATCGACGTGATCGTGCTCGGGCCGAGCTTCGCCAGCCGGCCGAACGGCGGCTGGGCGGCACCGAAGGCCATGAACACCTTGCCGAGCGACGACGCGTGCGTGGGAATGCGGTTGCCGACCCAGTTGCCGGCGCCGAGCGGGTGC
>JBBILK010000306.1:0-4246 GCA_037444965.1 Actinomycetota bacterium
GAGGAGCCGGGCGGGGCGAAGGTTCGCCCAGAGGTCGAGCCGCTGGCGAATCGGAAGGATGAACGTCCACAGGGAGATGTAGTCGGGAACGCGTGGATCGCCGCAGGCGCCCATCAGGCAGGCGTCGTGCGAGCGGAGGATCGCCTCCCAGTCGGCGGGCATCATCTCGCCGGTGCGCTCCCAGCGGTCGGCGCCCCAGTCGAGCTCGGTCCACTCGAGCCCGAGGCCGAGCGCGTCGACCGCCTTGCGTGCCTCCGCGATCACCTCGGGCCCGATGCCGTCACCGGGTAGGAGTGCGATCCGATGCGCCATTCGGCGATCCTACAGCTTCTCCCGACGCCGCCTGGGCCGGTGCGGAGTCCGGGCGCGTCGTATGCTGCCGAGGCTGACCCAGCGAAGGGAGGGTGCCGTGACGACCACCGCGCTCGACGCGCTCACGCGGGACGAGCTGCTCGAGGCCTACCGGGTGATGCGCACGATCCGAGAGTTCGAGGAGCGCCTCCACCTCGAGTTCGCGACCGGCGAGCTACCGGGCTTCGTTCACCTGTACGCGGGCGAGGAGGCGATCGCCGCGGGCATCTGCGCTCACCTGAACGAGGACGACTACGTCGCCAGCACGCACCGCGGGCACGGGCACGCGATCGCGAAGGGCTGCGACGTGAAGGGAATGATGCTCGAGCTCTACGGCAAGCGCGACGGCCTCTGCCGCGGCAAGGGCGGCTCGATGCACGTGGCCGACCTCGACCGCGGCATGCTCGGCGCGAACGGGATCGTGGGCGGCGGCCCGCCGATGGTCTGCGGCGTCGGCCTCTCGGCCAGGGTGCGCGGCACCACCCAGGTCGGCGTGGCCTTCGTCGGGGACGGCGGCTCGAACCAGGGCACGTTTCTCGAGAGCCTGAACCTGGCGGCCGTCTGGAACCTGCCCGTGATCTTCGTCGTCGAGAACAACGGCTACGCCGAGGCGACCGCCTCCGAGTTCCACCAGAGCGGCGTCGACGTCGCCAAGCGCGCCGACGGCTTCGGCCTGCCGGGGGTCGTCGTCGACGGCCACGACTTCTTCGCCGTCTACGAGGCGGCCGGGGAGGCAGTTCGCCGCGCCCGCACGGGCGGAGGCCCGTCGCTGCTCGAGTGCAAGGTCAACCGCTACTACGGCCACTTCGAAGGCGACCAGCAGACCTACCGGGCGCCCGGGGAGGTCGAGCAGCTCCGGGCGACACGGGACTGCATCGACCAGTTCGCCGCCCGGGTGACGGCGCGGGGGGAGATTGCCGCCGAGGAGCTCGCGGCGATCGACGCCGCTGCCCGGGAGCTGGTCGACGACGCCGTCCGCGAGGCGAAGGAGGCGCCCTTCCCGGACGTCGCCGAGGTTCTCACCGACGTCTACGTGAGGTACTGACGATGGCTCGCACGCTCACGTTCATGCAGGCGATCAACGAGGCGCTCCTCCAGGAGATGCGCCGGGACCCGACCGTCGTCGTCTTCGGAGAGGACGTCGTCGGCGGCTCGGGCGCGCCGGGCGAGATGGAAGCCTGGGGCGGGCCGATGGGGGTCACGAAGGGGATCTACCCGGAGTTTCCCGATCGCATCCTCGACACGCCGATCTCCGAGTCCGCGTTCATCGGCGCCGCGGTGGGCGCCGCCTCGAGCGGGCTGCGCCCGGTCGCCGAGCTGATGTTCGTCGACTTCATGGGCGTCTGCTTCGACCAGATCTTCAACCAGGCGGCGAAGCTCCGCTACATGTTCGGCGGTAAGGCGAAGGTGCCGCTCGTGATCCGCACCACCTACGGAGCCGGGATCCGGGCGGCCGCACACCACTCCGAGTGCCTGTACTCCCTCTTCACGCACATTCCGGGGCTCAAGGTGGCGATCCCGTCGAACCCGTATGACGCGAAGGGGCTGCTCGTGCGGGCGATTCGCGACGACGACCCCGTCGTCTTCTTCGAGAACAAGGTCCTGTACGGACTGGAGGGCGACGTGCCCGAAGAGCTGTACGCGGTTCCGTTCGGGGAGGCGGCGGTCGTACGCGAGGGCGGCGACGTCACCGTCGTCGCGATCGGGCGCATGGTCGAGACGGCGAAGGAAGCTGCTTCCGTGCTCGCGGACGAGGGGATCGACTGCGCGATCGTCGACCCGCGCACGACCTCGCCGCTCGATCTCGAGACGATCGTGGAGAGCGTCGAGGAAACCGGCCGGCTCGTCGTCGCCGACGAGGCGAACCCCCGCTGCTCGATGGCCACGGACATCTGCGCACAGGTGGCGCAGGAGTGCTTCGACGACCTGAAGGCGGGGCCGCGAATGGTGACGGCGCCGCACACCCCGGTGCCGTTCAGCCCGGTGCTCGAGGATGCCTACATCCCCGGCCCCGAGCAGATCGCCGAGGCCGTGCGGGCGACCGTCGGGGCGAAAGCCCGCCGATGATCGAGAAGCTGCCGATGCCCAAGTGGGGCCTGAACATGCGCGAAGGGGCCCTCGTCGCATGGCTCGTCGAGGAGGGCGCGCGGCTCGAGGTGGGAGACGACGTCGCCGAGGTCGAGACCGAGAAGATCAACGGCGTCGTCGAGTCGCCCGCGGCCGGCGTGCTCCGCCGAAAGGTTGCAGAGGTCGGCGACGTCGTGCCTGTCGGCGGCCTGCTCGGGGTTCTCGCCGAGCCGGCGGTCGGTGACGCGGAGCTCGACGCGTTCGTGGCCGAGTTCCAGGCGACGTTCGTGCCCGAGCCCGAGGACGCCGAAGCCGGTCCGCAGGCCGAGACGCTCACCACGGGCGGCCGGTCGACCCGCTTCGTCCGGCTCGGGGACGGGCCGCAGGCGGTCGTGCTCGTGCACGGCTTCGGCGGCGACCTCACCACCTGGCTCTTCAACCAGGAGGCGCTCGCGACCGGCCGGCGCTCCGTGATCGCGCTCGACCTTCCCGGACACGGCGGCTCGACGAAGGACGTCGGCGGCGGCAGCCTCGACGAGCTCGCGGTCGCCGTCCGCCAGTTCCTGGACGGCCTCGGCCTCGAGCGACCGCACCTCGTCGGGCATTCGCTCGGGGGAGCGGTCGCGGCCGCCGTTGCCGCCGGCCGTCCGCTCCGGGTCGCCTCGCTCGTCCTGATCGCGCCCGCCGGCCTCGGCCCCGAGATCAACGGCGCGTTCCTCGACGGGTTCGTCGAGGCCGAGAGCAGGCGCGAGCTGAAGCCCGTCCTCGAGCTCCTGTTCGCGGATCCCGACGTCGTCACCCGCCAGCTGACCGAGGAGGTGCTGAAGACGAAGCGGATCGACGGGGTCGACGAGGCGTTGCGGGCGATCGCCGGCGCCTGCTTCCCGGACGGACGACAGGCGGTCGACGTCGCCGCCCGGCTCGCCGGGCTCGATCTGCCGATGCTTGCGATCTGGGGCGCGCAGGACGCCGTCGTTCCCCCTGCGCACGCCGCGGCGCTCCCGGCGGGCGCGCGGGTCGAGCTGATCGAGAACGCGGGTCACCAGCCGCAGATGGAGAGCCCGCACGAGGTGAACCGGCTGATCGGCGAGTTCCTCGAGAGCCTGGACGACTGAGCACGGTCGGCGTGATCGCGAACCCGGCCTCCGGCCGGGACGTGCGCCGGCTCGTCGCCGGCGCGTCGGTGTTCGACAACGCCGAGAAGGGCCACATGGTCTACCGGCTGATGGTGGGGCTCGCGGCGACGGGCGTCGAGCGGGTGCTGATGATGCCGGCCGGCTCCGGTCTCACGGAGAGCCTCTTGCGGACGCTGCGCGGGCACCGCGAGCTGGAGCGACCGCGGCTCGAGCTGCTCGACCTCAGGCTCACCGGTACGGCCGAGGACACGGCTGCGGCCGTGGCGGCGATGCGCGCGGCGGGCGTCGCGGCGATCGCCGTGCTCGGCGGCGACGGTACGAGCCGGGTCGCCGCAGCCCACTGCGGCGAGACGCCGCTCTGCCCGCTCTCGACCGGCACGAACAACGCCTTCCCGTCGATCCGCGAGGCGACCGTGGCCGGGATCGCCGTCGGTCTCGTCGCCGCGGGCCGGATCGATCCGGCACTCGCCCTTCGCCGGGCGAAGCTCTTGCGGGTCCGTGCCGGCGAGAAGGAGGACTTCGCGCTCGTCGACGCCGCTCTCACCGCGGAGCCCTGGATCGGCGCACGGGCGCTCTGGCGGCCGGCCGAGATCTCGGACGTCGTCGTCGCCTTCGGCGAGCCCGGCAGCGTGGGGCTCTCGGCGGTCGCCGGGCTCGTCGATCCCGTCGCCCGAGCCGATCCGCATGGGCTC
>JBBILK010000307.1:0-4242 GCA_037444965.1 Actinomycetota bacterium
GATGGAGTCCACGTCGAACCGGGCAAGCCGGCTCGGCAAGTCCGTGATCACCGACTCCGAGCTGCTCTCGCTCGACCGGATCGTCGCCGAGATCGAAGCAGTGGACGCCGAGACCGTGGCCGAGCTGGCGGCGTCGCTGCTGGCGCCGGAGCGCCTCTCCGCCGCGGGGATCGGGCCGAGCGAGGCCCGCTTCGGCGAGGCGCTCGAGCGAGTCTCTCCGGCCCTCGTCGGGCGGGCGGCGGCGTGAAGGTCGTTCTGTTCGGCTACCTCGGCAAGGTCGGGAGCGTGCTCGGCCCGCGCCTCGCGGAAGCGGGCCACGAGGTCACGGGAGTAGAGCTCGGCGACGAGCCCGAGCTCGCCGGCCACGACGCCGCCGTCGACTTCACCGCGCCCGCCGCCGTGCTCGGCAACGCGAAGCGCGCCCTCGCGGCAGACGTTCCCTGCGTGATCGGGACGACCGGGCTCGGAGAGGACGGGCTCGCCGAGCTCGACGCGCTCGCGCGCGAGCGCGGCCTGCCCTGCTTCGTCGCTCCGAACTTCGCGATCGGCGCCGTCCTCATGATGCGCTTCGCCGAGGAGGCGGCGCGCGTCATGCCGGACGCCGAGATCGTCGAGCTCCACCACGAGACGAAGCTCGACGCGCCCTCAGGGACGGCGAAGGCGACTGCGGCGCGGATGGGAGGGAACGTCCCGATCCACTCGGTCCGCCTGCCCGGCCTCGTCGCCCACCAGGAGGTGATCCTCGGCGCCCCCGGGCAGTTCCTGACCATCCGCCACGACACGACCTCGCGCGAGGCGTTCGTCCCCGGCGTGCTGCTCGCGCTCGAGCAGCTGTCCGGGCTCCCGCCGGGACTGACAGTGGGGCTCGACGCGCTCCTGTAGGGAGGCCAGGCCGCGAGCACGGCCGGAGGCGGCATCTCCCGGGGCCTGGCCCCTGGACATGGCCACACCGTACAATGGGCGCGTGCTCGGGGAGATCCTGACGGCGATCGTGACGCCGTTTCGCGAGGACGGCTCGCTCGACCTCGACGCGTTCCGCCGGCTGTGCTCGGAGCTCGTCGACAACGGCTCCGACGGACTCGTCGTCTCGGGGACGACCGGCGAGGCGCCGACGCTCACGGACGAGGAGAAGCTCGCGCTCTTCGCCGCCGCCGTCGAGGCCGTCGGCGAGCGCGCAACGGTGATCGCGGGGACGGGCTCGAACGACACCGCGCACTCCGTGCACCTGACCGAGGCCGCCGACGAGCTCGGGGTCGACGGGTTCCTCGTCGTCACGCCGTACTACAACAAGCCGCCGCCGCGGGGGATCGTCGCGCACTTCGCGGCGATCGCAGCGGTCACCGAGCGGCCGGTCGTCGCGTACAACACCCCGCAGCGGGTCGTCGTCAACATCGAGCCGGAGACGATCGCCCAGCTCGCCGAGATCCCGAACGTCACCGCCGTCAAGCAGGCGACGACCGACCCCGAGCAGGCGCGGCGAATCGTCGAGCTCGGCCTCGACCTCTACGCCGGCAACGACGACCTCGTGCTCCCCTGGCTCGAGCTGGGAGGCGTCGGCGGCGTCTGCGTCTACTCGAACCTCGCCCCCGTCGGTGCCCGCGCCAAGGAGATGGTTCGGCGGTTCAAGACGGGCGACCGGGACGGCGCCTACGCGATCGGCAAGGAGCTCGAGGCCGTCGTGGAAGCGCTCGCCGTCACGACCAACCCGATCCCCGTCAAGGCCGCCCTGGCCATGACCGGGCACGACGTCGGCGGGCTGCGGTTGCCGCTCGTCGAGGCGACCGACGAGGAGAAGGCGCGCATCCGGTCCGGGCTCGAGCGGGCCGGCGTCCTGACCGCCGCCGCACTGTAGGGGCCGGACCTGTCCGGCCCGGGGCCGGACCGTAGAATGCCCCGGATGCCCACCGCAGCAACCCGCATCGTCCCGCTCGGCGGCCTCGGCGAGGTCGGGAAGAACATGACCGTGATCGAGTGCGACGAGGGGCTCGTCGTGATCGACGCCGGGCTCGCGTTCCCTCGCGACGAGCACCTCGGTGTCGACCTGCTGCTGCCCGAGTTCACGTACCTGCGCGAGCGGGAGCATGCGATCCGTGCGGTCATCCTCACGCACGGCCACGAGGACCACGTCGGCGCGCTGCCGTACCTCCTGCGCGAGCTCGCGATCCCGGAGATCTGGGCGACGAAGCTGACCCTCGGCCTCGTCAAGTCGAAGCTCGACGAGCACGGCCTGCTCCGCGCGGCCGAGCTGATCGAGGCGGTGCCGGAGGACGGCCCGGTCGAGGTGGGGCCGTTCCGCACCAGGTTCGTGCGGATGGCCCACTCGATCCCCGACTCGGTCGCGGTCGTCCTCGAGACGCCCGGCGGGCGCATCGTCCACACGGGCGACTACAAGATCGACCACACGCCCGTCGACGGCATCCGCACCGACGTCGGCAGCCTCGCCGAGATCGGGAACCTCGGCGTCGACCTGCTCCTCGGCGACTCGACGAACGCCGAAAGGCCGGGTGTCACCCCGTCCTAGCGGTCGGTCGGGGAGGCGTTCCGCCAGATCATCCCGCGGCTCGAGGGCCGTGTGCTGATCGCCTCCTTCGCCTCGAACGTCCACCGGATGCAGCAGGCGATCGACGTCGCCGTCGAGACGGGTCGCAAGGTCGCGGTGATCGGGCGGTCGCTGCGCAAGAACATCAACATCGCGCGCAGCCTCGGCTACATGGAGGTCCCGGAGGAGGTTCTCGTGCGGCCATCAGACCTCGACGAGCTCCCGCCGAACGAGGTCATGATCCTCTGCACCGGGAGCCAGGGCGAGCCTCTCTCCGCTCTCGTCCGGATCGCCTACGGCGACCATCCGAACGTCAAGGTGCAGGAGGGCGACACGGTCGTCATCTCCGCGAAACCGGTGCCCGGCAACGAGCTCAAGGTTCACGACACGATCAACCGGCTGGCGAAGGCCGGAGCCGAGGTGCTCCACCAGGAGACGAGCCCCGTGCACGCCTCCGGGCACGGGAACGCCGAGGAGCTGCGGATGATTCTCGGCCTCCTGCGCCCGCGGTGCGTCATGCCCGTGCACGGCGAGTTCCGGATGCTCGCCTCGCACGCCCGCCTCGCCCGCGACGCCGGCGTTCCGCCGGAGCGCGTGCTCACGGCGGAGAACGGGGCGGTCGTCGAGCTGTCCGCGAGCGGCGTGCGCGTCGTCGACCATGTCGAGGCGGGCGTGGCGTTCGTCGACGGTCTCGAGATCGGCGACCTGAAGGACGTCGCCCTGCGCGACCGCCGCCACCTCGCCGAGGACGGCGTCCTCATCGTCGTGACGACGATCGGGACCCAGAACGGACACGAGATCGCCGCGCCGGAGGTGATCGCGCGCGGCTTCCCCGACCCCGGCGCCGTCGTCGACGAGGCCCGCGACGAGGCGGAAGACGTGCTCCGCTGGTGCCTCTCGGAGGGGATCCAGGAGCTCAAGCTGATCCAGGAGCACCTGCACGACGCTCTCGGCCAGCTCGTCTACGAGCGCACCGGGCGCCGCCCGATGATCCTGCCGGTCGTGCTCGAGATCTGAGGGGCCGCCCGGCCGGAAGGAGCTGCCGCGCCGGCCACGAACTGGGAACCGTGGCGCAGGCAAAGCGCGTGACCGAGGCACGCCCGAAGACGAGCGCCGCGCGCGGGGGGCGGGCCCAGAAGAGCACTGCGAAGCGCGACCACCAGCATCCGGAGCTCGTGGGCCTCGGGCTCCTCGCGGGGGGCGTCTTCCTCGCGGCCGTCCTCTGGCTCGGCTGGGACGAGGGCATCGTCGGCAGCCGCGTCTCGGAGTGGCTGCGGGCGCTGATCGGCGGCGCGGCCGTGCTCGTTCCCGCCGGGCTGATCGCGGTCGGCGGTCTCATGCTCGGCCGCAGCCGGCTGCTCGACCTTCGCCCCTTCAGGACGGGGCTGACGATCTTCACGGCCGCGATCCTGCTCGCCTTCGGAGCGGGCCTCTTCGGCCTCGGGCCCGACGGGCCCGCGCCGACGACGCTCGACCTGGACGAGGTGAGCCGGTTCGGTGGCGTGCTCGGCGGCGGCCTCTACGTGATCGTCGACAAGCTGATCGGCGAGGCGGGCGTGACGATCGTCGCCCTCTTCGGGATCCTCGCCGGCATCCTGCTCGTCACCGGGGCCTCGACCGGGGCCATGCTCCGGCGCTCGGCCCGCGCGGGGGAGAGGGCCGCCCGCGGTACGGCCCAGGCGGCGCGCCGCTCTGCCGCCCTC
>JBBILK010000308.1:0-4239 GCA_037444965.1 Actinomycetota bacterium
GGCTGGCCGGCTAGGCGACGGCGAGCGGCTGGCATCCCCGCACCTGGCGGTGGAGGCGAGGCCCGCAGGGTGCTCGTGACACACGTGGTTCTCGCCGACTTTCGCCTGTATCGCTGGCAGGAGCTCGAGCTGGCCCCGGGCCTCACCGCAGTCGTGGGCCCGAACGGCGCCGGGAAGACGAGCTTGCTCGAAGGAATCCACGTGGGGACGCAAGGCCATTCGCTGCGGACACGCCGGGACGCGAGGGCGATTCGTTTCGGTGCTGTCGCCGGCCGGGCCGTAGCCGAGGGAACGTGTGGAGAAGGCCGCCGCTTCAGCACCCGGGTGACGATCACGCCGGCCGGAAAGGAGATCGTTCTCGACGGGGCCGTCCTCGCGGGGGCCGAATCGCTGCAGGAGCTGCTGCCCGTGCTCGCGTTCACCCCTGACCGGCTGGCTGTCGTGAAGGGCGGTCCGGTTGTCCGCCGGACGTACCTCGACCGGACGCTCGGGCGGCTCTTGCCGCCGCTCGCGGGGCTCCCGGCGGAGTTCGGGCGCGCGCTCTCGCAGCGGAACGCGGCACTCCGGCGCGCTCGAGCAGGGGTGGGGTCGCGAGAGGCTGTCGAGCCCTGGACGGAGGCCGTGGCGGTGCTCGGTGCCCGGCTCGACGCGGCGCGTGAGCGAGTCGCCGAACGTCTCGCCCCGCGCTTCACGGCCCGCGCCTCCGCGCTCGGGCTCGAAGCTGCTGCTCTGACCTATGCGGCGAGCGGCGTGACGGCCGCGCTGCTCGAGGAACGGCTCGGCCTCGATCTCGAGCGAGGAACGACGGGAATCGGCCCGCACCTCTGCGATCTCGGGATCAGCGCAGGCGGCCGCGAGCTGCGCGTCTTTGGCTCGCAGGGCGAGCAGAGGCTCGCGCTCCTCGCTCTGCTCCTGGGAGAGGCAGACACGATCGCCGGCGAGCGGGGCGAGCAACCGCTGCTACTGCTCGACGACGTGCTCAGCGAGCTCGACGAGCGCCGGCGCGCGGCCTTCCTGGACGGGCTCCCGGAAGGCGGGCAGGCGCTCGTGACGGCAACGACGCTCCGGTCGCTCCCGAAGAGCGGCTCGCAACCGAACCTCGTCGTGGACGTAGTAGGCGGCCGGGCGGTGGCGAGATGAGCGACGGCGGCTCGCCGCTCCCGCAACCGCTGGCGAAAAGCGTCAGGCACGAGCTCGAGCGGCTCGGTGGGCCCGGAAGCGGGGGGATCGCCGAGATCGCAGCAGCCTGGCCGGCGGCGGTCGGGAGCGGGATCGCGGCGAACGCCTGGCCCGCCCGCTTCGCGCGTGACGGGACGCTCGTCGTCCACGCGAGCTCGAGCACCTGGGCGTACGAGCTCTCGCAGCTGGAAGAAGAGCTCCGCGTGCGACTGGGCCCCCTCGCACCGGCGCGTCTGCGCTTCGTCCCCGGTCCGATTCCGGAGCCCGCCGAGACTGTGCCGACTTCGTGCCAGTCCCCCCTCGTGCCGGGGCCCGGGGAGGTTCGGCGAGGGGAAGAGCTGGCCCGTGGAATCGAGGCTCCGGGGCTTCGCACGGCCGTTGCGCGGGCGGCCGCCGCCTCCCTTGCGGCGGCGGGTAGGACGCCGGGGCCGACCGCCTCGTCTGATAGACTTCGTGAGGCGTAAATCTCTGCGATCTGCAGGGCTTTTTTTATGAGCGAGACGAGCTACACCGCGAAGGACATCACCGTTCTGGAAGGCCTCGAGCCGGTCCGTCTGCGGCCCGGCATGTACATCGGGTCGACCGGCTCGCGGGGGCTCCACCACCTCGTCTACGAAGTCGTGGACAACGCCGTCGACGAGGCTCTCGCGGGGTTCTGCACGACGATCGAGGTCGTCGTCCACCCGGACAACTCGGTCACCGTTACGGACGACGGCCGCGGGATCCCGGTCGAGGTGATGCCCGAGCAGGGGCTGCCGGCACTGACGGTCGTCCTGACGAAGCTGCACGCAGGCGGCAAGTTCGGCGGCGAGGGCTACAAGGTCTCGGGCGGCCTCCACGGGGTCGGCGTCTCGGTCGTCAACGCGCTGTCCGAATGGCTCGTTGCCGAGGTGCGGCGAGACGGCGAGGTATGGCGTCAGGAGTTCGCCCGGGGAGAGCCGGCCGGCGAGGTCGAGCTGATCGGGAAGGGTGGCGAGGAGACCGGCACGACGATCAGCTTCAAGCCCGACCACGAGGTCTTCGAGGAACTCGAGCTCTCCACGGAGACGCTCGTCCAGCGGCTACGAGAGACGGCGTTCCTGACGCGGGCGCTGCGGATCACGCTTGTCGACGAGCGAGCCGGAGGCGAGCGGCACGAGTTCCACTACGAGGGCGGGATCCGCGACTTCGTGGCGTTCGTGAACAAGGCGAAGGAACCGGTACATCGGCACATCGTCTACTTCGAGGGCGAGGACGAGCAAGGGCATCTCGAGGTCGCGATGCAGTGGAACGGGTCCTACGTCGAATCCGTGTTCTCGTTCGCGAACAACATCAACACCCACGAGGGCGGCTCGCACCTGACGGGCTTCAAGGGGGCGTTGACCGGCACCTTGAACAAGTACGCGCGCGACAAGGGGCTGCTGAAGGAGAAGGAGGACAACCTCGAAGGTAAGGACGTTCGCGAGGGGCTCGCGGCAGTCATCTCCGTGAAGCTTCGCGATCCCCAGTTCGAGGGCCAGACGAAGACGAAGCTCGGGAACCCCTGGGTCCGGGGACTCGTGGAGCAGATCGTCAACCAGCGTCTCGCCGAGTTCCTCGAGGAGAACCCCCAGGACGCGCGACAGATCATCACGAAGGCCGTGTCGGCGGCACGCGCGCGGATCGCGGCGCGCAAGGCACGGGAGCTGACGCGGCGCAAGAGCGCCCTCGAGAGCATGGCGCTGCCGGGGAAGCTCGCCGACTGCACCATCCGCGACCCTGAGGTCGCCGAGCTCTTCATCGTCGAGGGAGACTCCGCCGGCGGCTCGGCGAAGATGGGCCGCGACCGGACCTACCAGGCGATCCTGCCGCTCCGCGGGAAGATCATCAACACCGAGAAGAACCGCATCAACAAGGTGCTCTCGAACAACGAGATCCAGGCGATGATCACCGCGATCGGGACCGGGATCGGCGACGAGTTCGACATCACGAAGTTGCGGTACAACCGCGTGATCGTGATGACGGACGCGGATGTGGACGGCTCTCACATCCGGACGCTCATCCTCACCTTCCTCTACCGCCAGATGCCGGAGCTGATCGAGCGCGGCCACGTCTACATCGCCGTGCCGCCGCTCTACCTCGTGCGGATGGGCAACCAGGAGTTCTACTTCGAGAAGGACGCGCAGCTGGAGGAGCTACTCGTGCGGGAGCGGGTCGGGGCGATCGAGGTCACGGCCCGCGACGGCGAGGCCGTGAAGCTCACGGAAGCACGCTGGGGCCGGTTCGTGCGCGCGCTCGCGGAGTTCGACGGCTGGTCGGCGCGGCTGCGTGCAGACTTCGGCGCGGCTGCGTCCGAGCTCGTGATCGGCCACCGGCTGATCGAGTCCGACTCGTCCACCGCGGACGAGCTGGCAGCAGCGATCGAGCAGGTGGGGGAGAACGGCTACCAGCTCTCCGTGCGTTCCCGCGACGAGGCTTCCTTCGAGGTGCGGATCGTCGAGACCGAGACGAGCGCGGCACGGCACGTGACCTTCCCGCTCGCGCTGCTCGGGTCGCCTGTCTACGAGAGCGTGCGCAGGTCGTACGCGCGGCTCGTCGAGGTCGTCGGTCTGCCCTCCTTCACGCTTCGCCACGGAAAGAAGTCGGCGGTTGCCCAGAGCTTCGACGGTCTGCGCCAAACGGCATTGGAGCTCGCCAAGGAGGGCATCCAGATCAGCCGCTTCAAGGGGCTCGGCGAGATGAACGACGACCAGCTCTGGCAGCCGACGATGGATCCGGCCCGGCGGCTCCTGCTCCGGGTCGAGGTCGAGGATGCGTCAGCCGCCGACCGGCTGTTCTCGATGCTGATGGGCGACCAGGTGGAGCCGCGGCGGGAGTTCATCGAGCAGAACGCGCGCGACGTGCGGTTCCTCGACGTCTGACGGTGAGCGAGCGCGATGTCTGAAGTGGACACCGGAGCGCTCGGGCCGGGCCGGATCGAGCCACGCGAGCTCGAGCAGGAGATGCGCTCGAGCTACCTCGACTACGCGATGAGCGTCATCGTCTCCCGCGCGCTCCCGGACGTGCGGGACGGCTTCAAGCCTGTGCACCGCCGCGTCCTGT
>JBBILK010000309.1:0-4235 GCA_037444965.1 Actinomycetota bacterium
ACCTCTCGTCCGGCTTCGGCACGGCGCTCGCGCCGCCGTCGAGCGGCTCTAGCGGGTTCGGCGGCGGTTTCTCCGGCGGCGGCGGAGGCGGTGGGGGAGGGGGCGGGGGCGGCTTCGGCTAGGGCGGGCGCGCTTCACGGCAGGATTATCGCCGCTCGTACGTGCCGACCAGCTCCGCCACCGCGAGCACGTTTCCCGCCAGGGCCTGCTCGACCTCCCACTTCTTCGCCCCGCGCGGGAGCTCGAGCTTCCCGTTCACGGCGTAGAGCCGGAAGCGGTAGCTGTGTGGGCCGTGGCCTCGCGGCGGGCAGGGCCCGCCGTAGCCGACCGCCCGGAAGTCGTTCAGGCCCTCCGAGCGCGGGCGCTCGCCCTCAGCGAGGCCGCCCGCCGCCGGCTCGATTCCCCAGGCGAGCCAGTGCGTCCAGGTGCCCGCGGGCGCGTCCGGGTCGTCGACGACGAGCGCGAGCGAGCGGGCACCGTCGGGCGGCTGCGTCCAGGCGAGCGGGGGCGAGACGTTCTCGCCCTCGCACGTGTGGCGGGCGGGGATCGGCTGCCCGTGCGCGAACGCGGGGCTCGTCAGCGCGAACGTCATGCGGCGACTCCCTCCCGGGCGAGAGCCCGGAGGTCGGCCCGGCTTCGCTCGTCGAGCCGGAGCCCGAGCCCGTCGGCGAGCGCGAGCGCCGCCTCGTACTCCTCGCGCCAGAGACGCCGGTCGAGCTCGGCGAACTCGTCCCGGCCGACCCGGCCCGACGGGTAGTACTGGGCCATCAGGTTCACGTACGTCCCGGGGCCGAGCTCTCGCGCGATCCAGCGCAGGATCGCCTCGGTCTCGGAGAGCAGCCCTGGCATGACGAGGTGCCGCAGGAGCACGCCGCGGAGGGCGAGCCCGCGCTCGTCGAGCTCGAAGAACCCCGTCTGGCGGTGCATCTCCCGGATCGACTCGCGCGCGGCGTCCGGGTAGTCGGCCCGCTTCAGGTACCGCCGCGCCGCCTCTCGGGTCCAGAGCTTGAAGTCCGGCATGTACACGGAGACGATCCCGTCCATCAGGCGGAGCGACTCGAGCGAGTCGTACGCGCTCGTGTTGTAGACGATCGGCAGCCGCAGCCCCCGTTCGACGGCGATCGGCATCGCCTCGAGGATCTGCGGCACCACGTGCTCGGGGGTGACCCAGTTGACGTTGTGGCAGCCGAGCGTCTGCAGCCCGAGCATCAGGTCGGCGAGCTGCTCGAGCGTCACCTCCTCGCCGCGCACGTGCCAGGAGAGGTCCCAGTTCTGGCAGAAGACGCAGCGGAGGTTGCAGCCCGAGAAGAAGATCGTCCCGGAGCCGCGCCGCCCGCGCAGGCAGTCCTCCTCGCCGAAGTGCGGGAAGGCCGAGGCGACGACGGCATGGCGGCCGATCGCGCACAGGCCCTTCTCGTCCGCACGCCGGTCGACCCGGCAGAGGCGCGGGCAGACGAGGCAGCGCGGGCCGAGGAGCTCGTGCGCCTCCTCGGCGCGCCGCCCGAGCTCCGGGATGCCGAGCTCGAGGTAGGGCGGGCGCATGAGGCGATTGTAGGGCCGGGCGGCCAGCGCGAAGGCGAGCGAGGAGAGGTGCCAGGCACCGGACACGTCCCGGCTGGCCTCGTCTCGGCTCGCCGCGTCTTCAGCGGACGAGCTCGACGGCCGCCTAGCGCAGCCCGAGCTTCCTCGAGCAGGCCGGCCAGGCCGCCCAGCCCTGGTCGGCGAGCACCTTCCGCGCGACGCGGATCTGCTCGCCGGGGGTCGCGAGGTAGGCGTACCTCGGGAGCCCCTTCGGCCGGTAGGCGGCCCACGTCGCCGGATGGAACGAGAGACCGCCGTGGTACTCGTTCTTCATCGCCCAGTCGCCGCCGGACTCGCAGAGACAGAGCCCCCACCAGTAGCTCTTCTTCAAGGCGCGATCGAAGCGCCCGGCCCAGAGGGTGTAGACGTCGAGCAGCGCGACCTCGTCGGTCAGAGCGCGGTAGGAGAAGTCCGCCTCGTACGGGGGCTTGCCGAGGTCGCGCCGCAGAGCGTTCGTGTCCCAGACAAGGTGGTCGATCTCGTGCGCGAGGCCCCCGCTCTTCGGCCGGTGTGCCGCGGCAGGCCCGGCGAGCGCGAGGGCCGTGAGGACGGCGAGAACGAGAAGGAGAGGAACGGGGAGTCTCAGGTCTGCTCCTTGGCGCGAGCACCGGAAGCCGTCGCCGCCCTGGGCCGAGCCCGACGTCGCCGCAGTTCGACAGGCGGGCGGCTCCCTGATTGTCGTCCTGGGCCTCGGAGTATGCCCGATCCCGGGCGATCGTGCGTCGCTTAGGGCTCGGTGCGAAGCTCGATCCGGACGTCAGGGGTCGCGACCGCGACCGTCCCGTAGAGCGGTCACCTGCCCTTGAAGCGCTCGACGAGCAGCTCGCCCTGCTCCTGGTCGACGCCGCCGAGGAGGAACTCGAGCCTCACGGCGTTGAAGACCCGGACGTCGGGGCGAACCGGGTTGTCGAGGTCCAGCTCGCCGCTGACGTCGACGCGCACGGTGTGGAGCGACAGCTCCTCCTCCCGCGCGAACACCTGGAGCAGCTCGACGCCGCAGGTCGCGACGCCGGCGAGGAAGATCTCCCCCGGCGTCACGGCCTCCCCGGGGCAGCCGTTCTGGACGGGGCCGTCGACGACGAAGTGCTGGTCGCGCGTGCTGCAGAGAACGCGCCCGAACGTGTCGGTCGAGCGGGCCTGCACGTCGTACCGGCGCCGGTTCTCTCCCATCGCGGCGCAGTCTACGTGTGGCGGCCGGCGCGGGCGTAGGCGCTCTCGCTCGCGCTCTTCCACCGCGGCTCGCCGGTCTCGGCGTGCAAGCGGGCGTAGACGGCGCCGAGCGCCCTCGCCACGGCAGGGTCGTCCGGGTGTACCTTGAGGAGCCGCTCGCCCTCGGCCTGCGCCTCGCGCGGACGCCCCGCGTCGAGCAGGGCGCCGACGAGGCTCGTGCGTACGGCGAGGTTCGTGTCGAGCGACGGGTCGAGCTTGATCGCGTAGCGGAGCAGCTCGAGCGCCTCGTCCGGTCGCTTCGCTGCACGCAGGACGTCGGCGCGGCAGGCGAGCGCCGCCGTCTCCTGCTCGACGCTCGACGCCAGCTCGAGCGCGCGGGCGCTCGCGACGAGCGCGAGATCGACGTCGCCGCCCGTGTCCTGCGCGAGCCGGGCGACCCGCAGCGCCTGCGCGAAGTCCCCGAGCCTCGCCACCCGTTCCCGCGCGCGGGCCCGGCGGAGCCCGTTCCTGATCCGCTGCTCGAAGCGCCCCTTGTGCTTCAGCTTCCCCGCCCGCTCGTACGCGGCCCGCGCGTCTGCCCAGCGCCCGGCGTGCTCGTAGCAGGTCGCGAGCATCACGAGCGGACCGGCCTCGTCGGGGAGCAGCTCGACGAGCCGCTCGTACACCTCGGCCGCGTTCGCACCCCAGTCGCCCCGCTCGCGGAGCTCGTGAGCGCGGAGGAGCAGGTTCTCGAGCTCAGCCATCGAGCTGCCGAGCGGGATCACGGAGCGGCCGGATGCGCAGCAGGCGAGAAGGTGCGATCATTGACGCGAGCGACGAGGGAGGAACGATGAAGGCGAAGCTCGTCAGCATGCTCGAGGAGGCCGGCGTCGCGTACGAGTCCCTCTCCCACGCCCACACGGAGTCGGCGGCCGACGAGGCGCGGGCGCTCGGGTTGTCTCCGTCCGAGGTGGCGAAGACGCTGATCGCGACGACGCCGCTCGGCCACGTCCGGGCCGTGATCCCGGCCTCTGAGCGGGTCGACATGCACAAGCTGCGCGATGTCCTCGGGGTGACGGGGAAGCAGGTTCAGCTCGCGAGCGAGGAAGAGCTCGCCCGAGACTACCCGGAGTTCGATCTCGGTGCGGTGCCCCCGTTCGGCGGCAGCCGCGAGGAGCCGGTCGTGATCGACGCGAGGCTCATGGAGCGGGAGTCCGTGGTGCTCGAGGCCGGCTCGCACGAGGAGTCCGTCCGGATCAAGACGGACGACCTCCGCAAGGTGACGCACGCGCGCGTCGCGGACATCTGCCAGGACTGAGGGTCAGCCGGCGAGCTCGATCTGGCGGGGCGAGGAGACCTCGATCTCCGCGACGCCGTCGTAGAGCTCGATCCGGCCGGTGACGCAGATCGTCTTCCCCGCGTAGGCCCGCTCGGGGGGTTCGGGGAAGCGGTCGCGGTCGCGTCCCCAGATGACGAGCTTGGCGATCATGGGATCGTAATAGATG
>JBBILK010000310.1:0-4217 GCA_037444965.1 Actinomycetota bacterium
CCTCCCCCTGCACACCGTCGCCGGCAGCCGCCGGATGATCGGCGACATCCTGCTCGAGTGCGAGCTCGAGCGCGGCGAGCGGCGGACGCTGGCCGGCTTCGAGAACCATGCGGGGCGAACCTTCCTCGACCCGGGCACGGAGCCGCTGGGCCGAGTCGTGTACGGGTTCGGAAACAACGGCGAGGACGGGTACGAGGGCTGCCGGATGGGCCGGGCCGTCGGAACGTACCTCCACGGGCCCCTGCTTCCGCGGAACCCGTGGCTGGCCGACTGGCTGCTGGGTCAGGCCCTCGCCCGGTCGGCGGCAGAACCCCCCGCGCTCGCGGCGCTCTCCGACGAGCTCGAGGAGCGGGCGAGGACGGTTGCCGCAGACCGCGCGAGGGCGCGCGGCGGCCGTTTCTCGCCGTGAGCCGGCGAGCTCACGGCGCCCACATGGCGCCCAGGTAGACGACCGGGTCGCCGGGCTGCCAGCGGCCGAGGAATCGCTGGATCGGCGGATGGAGCGAGATCTCGGAGAGCTCCTGGGTGTCGAACAGGCGGTGGCCGCGGACGGCCGCGTCCCGCGACCGGAGCGCCTCGAGGCTGCGCTCGCCGAGGTAGCCGGCGAAGATGATGTGGACGACGTGGCGGGTCGACGGCGCGTCGGCCGGGCTGATCGACTCGACGACGGCGATCGGCCCCTCGAAGGGGAGGTCTTCCTCGATTCCCAGCTCCTCGGCGAGCTCTCGCTGGAGCGCGTGGACGAGCGTCTCGCCGCCGTTCACGCCTCCGCCCGGGAGCAACCAGTGCTCCCGCCCGTGCTTCTCGTGGCGGCAGAGGAGGATCCGGTCCCCCCTGCGCAGCAGCGCCGAGACTCGGATGCGCGGCTCCATCACGCCCTCGACGAGCCGAACCCCCGCACGCCGCGCTCGCTGGCCGGCAACTCTTCGACCTCGACCAGCTCGACCGCCGGGACCGGCACGAGGACGAGCTGGGCGATGCGCTCGCCCGGCTCGGCCACGAACGTGCGCTCGCCGTCCGTGTTCTGGAGGACGACCTTGAGCTCGCCGCGGTAGCCCGAGTCGATCAGCCCGGGCGAGTTCACGATCGTGATCCCGGAGCGGGCCGCGAGACCCGAGCGCGGCTGCACGAAGCCCGCGAATCCCTCCGGGACGGCGACGGCGATTCCGGTGGCGACGACCGCGCGCTCGCCGGGCCGGAGCACCACGCGCTCGCACGCCGCGAGGTCGAGGCCGGCATCCCCCGCGTAGGCCTGGGCCGGGAGCACCGCCTCGGGCCTGAGGCGCACGACCTGGAGCTCGATCACCCGCGGACCCGGGCAGGGCGCTCCGCCGCGTCGGCCACGAGGTACGGCGCATAGCGTTGCAGCTCGGTGCGCGGAAGTCGCGCGACCACGAGGACGCCTTCGGGGAGATCGCGGCGCTCCTCGATCGGCGCCCCGAGCGCGTACAGCTCGGCGAGCCGCGCGCCGTCGCCGTGTGGGATCAGCAGGCGAACGGCCTGGAAGCGGTCGGCGAACCGTGCCGCGACGCGAGCCTTCAGGGCGTCGACGCCCGCGCCGGTGCGGGCGGAGAGCTGCAGCGCGCCCGGGAAGCGGTTCCGCAGCCGTCGCCGCGCGAGCGGGTCGACCAGGTCGATCTTGTTGAGGACGAGCTCGACCGGGATCTCCCCCGCGCCGATCTCCGCGAGGACGGCGTCGACGGCGGCGACCTGCTCGTCGAGGCGCGGCTCCGGGGCGGACGCGTCGGCGACGTGGAGGACGAGGTCGGCGGCGAGGGTCTCCTCGAGCGTCGCGGCGAAGCCCTCCACGAGGTGGTGCGGCAGCCGCCTGATGAACCCCACCGTGTCCGTGACGAGGTAGCGGCGGCCGTCGTGCTCGAAGCCCCTGGTGGTCGGGTCGAGCGTCTCGAACAGGCGGTCGTCCACCGAGACCGCAGCGTCGGTGAGCGCGTTCAGGAGCGTCGACTTCCCGACGTTCGTGTAGCCGGCCAGGGCGACGAGCGGGGTCTCCGCCCGCTTCCGGGCACGCCTCTGCGTCTCCCGCTGCAGCTCGAGCGCACGCAGGCGCCGCTTGAGCGCCGCGATGCGCCGGCGCGCGAGCCGGCGGTCGGTCTCGAGCTGGGACTCGCCCGGCCCCCGCGTGCCGATCCCGCCGCCGAGGCGCTCGAGATGGTGCCAGAGGCCCCGCATGCGCGGCAGGTTGTACTCCAGCTGGGCGAGCTCGACCTGGAGCTTGCCCTCGGCCGTCCTCGCGTGCTGCGCGAAGATGTCGAGGATCAGCTGCGTACGGTCGACGACACGCAGCTTGAGCGCATCCTCGAGGCGCCGCTGCTGGCTGGGATCGAGGTCGCCGTCGACGACCACCGACTCGGCGCCGGCCTCGGCCACGCGAGCCTCGAGCTCGGCGAACTTCCCCTTGCCGAGGTACGTGCGAGGGTCCGGCCGCGGCCGGTGCTGGACGAGCTCGCCGACGAGCTCGACCCCGGCCGTCCGGAGGAGCTCGCGCGTCTCCCCCAGCTCCTCTGCCGGATCGGCCCCGGTCGGCAGCACGGCCACGAGGAAGCCCCGCTCCGGCTCGGCGCCTGGAGCGGGATCCGGCTGGTGCTGGGTCACGGGTGAGATTATGCCCGCTTGCACGACCGGACTCGTTGGCTGACTAGAGTTCTCGCTCGTGGGAGGCAACGCCGCCATCGCGCGCCGGCTCGCGGAGCGGACGCTCGCGCTCGTGGACATCCCGTCGACGAGCCGCGACGAGGCTGCGCTCGCCGAGCACGTCGCCGCCGCTCTCTCGGCCACCGGCCTCGAGGAGCGCTTCGCGAGCGGCGAGGCGCTCTTCTACTCGACGGAGCGGGTTCCCGGGCGCCCGCTCGTGCTGCTGGCCGGGCATCTCGACACCGTCCCGCCGCAGGGGAACCTCCCCGGCCGGATCGAGAACGGGTGGGTCGTCGGCCTCGGCGCGACCGACATGAAGGGCGGGCTGGCCGTGATGCTGGAGCTCGCCGGCTGGCTCGCCGACGAGCGCCCCGAGCGTGACCTCGAGCTCGGGTTCCTGTTCTTCGCCCGCGAAGAGCTGCCCGTGAGCGAGAGCCCCCTCCCCGCGGTCTTCGCGGCCTGCCCCGAGCTTCGAGAGGCAGACCTCGCGATCGTGCTCGAGCCGACGGACAACACGATCCAGGCCGGCTGCCTTGGGAACGTGATGGCGACCCTGACGTTCCGCGGCTCGAGCGCGCACTCGGCCCGCCCGTGGACCGGCGTCAACGCGATCGCGCTCGCCGTCGAGGCCCTCTACCCGATCACGCGCATCCCACCGCTCCCGATCGACGTCCAGGGCCTCACGTTCACCGAGGTGCTGAGCGTGACGGGCATCGAGGGCGGGATCGCCGACAACGTCATCCCGGATCGGGTCTCCTGCCGCCTCAACTACCGTTTCGCGCCCGTCCGGACGGAGGACGAGGCGAGGAGGAACCTCGCCGACATCGTCGCCGACGCCGGCGAGCTCGAGATCACGAGCAGCGCCCCTGCCGCCCGCGTTGCCGCAGGCTCGCCGCTCGTCCGGCGCCTGCAGCAGGCCGGGAGCTTCCGGCTCGAGCCGAAGCAGGCCTGGACGCCCGTCGCCCAGTTCTCCGAGCAGGGAATCGACGCGGTCAACCTCGGCCCGGGCGCGACGGCGTACGCTCACCACCGCGACGAGCGCGTCGCCGTGAACGAGCTCCTGCGAACGTTCCAGGCGCTCCAGCGCTTCCTGGCGGCGGAGTCGTCGCCGTGATCCGCTTCTCCCCCCTGCTCGCCGAGCTCGGCACGTACCCGTTCGTGCGGCTCGACGAGGCGAAGCGCCGCCTGGCTGCCGGCGGCGTCAGGATCCTCGATTTCGGCATGGGCGACCCGCGCGAGCCGACGGCCGCCTTCATCCGCCGGGCGCTGGCCGACGGGCTCCGCGAGACGATGGAGTACCCCCGGGCCCAGGGCCTGCCCGAGCTGCGCGACGCGATCGCCGCCTGGGTCTCGCGCCGTTTCGGCACGTCGCTCGACCCCGACCGGGAGGTGATCCCGACGTACGGTGCGAAGGAGGCGATCTTCTCCTTCGCACAGGTCGTGCTGGACGTCCCCGGAGCGGATCCGCTCGACGAAGCGGATCGCATGCTCCTTCGCACGCTCGGTCTGCGCCCAGAACTCGTCCTCGTCGAGGTAGTCGCGCTTCGAGAAGCCGGGGACGTCCT
>JBBILK010000311.1:0-1145 GCA_037444965.1 Actinomycetota bacterium
GACACGGCCTTCCAAGCCGACGGCGTCGGCCGCTTCCGCGTGAACGGCTTCCGGCAGCGCGGGGCGATCTCGTTCGCGTTCCGGTACGTTCCCCACGAGGTGCCCACCTTCGACCTGCTCGGGCTCCCGGGAGGCATCCGGCGCCTCGCCGACGAGTACCGCGGGCTCGTCCTCGTCACCGGGGCCACCGGCTCCGGGAAGACGACGACGCTGGCCGCGATGATCGATCACATCAACAAGACGAGGCGGCAGCACATCGTCACGCTCGAGGACCCGATCGAGATCGTCCACGACGACCACTCCTGCATCGTCAACCAGCGCGAGATCGGCCTCGACACGGACTCCTACAACGAGGGCCTGCGGCGGGTGCTTCGCCAGGACCCCGACATCATCCTCGTCGGCGAGCTCCGCGACGAGGAATCGGCCCGGGCCGCGCTGCAGGCAGGCGAATCCGGCCATCTCGTCCTCTCGACGATGCATACCGTCGACGCGATGGAGACGATCGGCCGCATGATCGAGCTCTTCCCGCCGACGAAGCAGATGCTCGTGCGGCAGATCATGGCCAGCGTGCTCCGCGGCGTGATCAGCCAGCGGCTGCTGCCCCGGATCGCGGGCGGCCGGATCGCCGCCGTCGAGGTGATGATCAACACGGCCCGCATCGCGGAGATGATCCGTGACCCCTCGAAGACCGACTCGATCCCGAAGGCGATCGCCGAGGGCGCCGTCCACAAGATGCAGAGCTTCCACCAGCACCTGGTGGAGCTCGTGGTCGAGAACCTCGTCGACCGGGAGGAGGCCGCGAACGCGGCGAGCAACCGCCACGACTTCGAGCTCGCGCTCGAGCACGCGCTCAAGGTGAAGGCGGCTGCCGAGGAGGGGAGAGAGGGCCCGGCGGTCGAGGTCGGCGACGTCGCCCGGCTCGATCGGACGAAGCAGCCGCTCGGCGGCCTCCGCATCTCGGCCTCGTAGGATGCGCCGGCTCGCGACCCTCGTCGCCGTCCTCTTCGTCGCGCTGGCGGGGTCGGCCCACAGCGCGACGTTCACCGTCGTGAGCGGCGAGGCGACGCTGCCGAGCTTCGAGGCCCCGAACCCCCGGGGGAGCGTCGCCTTTCCGGCCGAGATCTCGACTCCCCCGCTCGTGCCGG
>JBBILK010000311.1:1166-4214 GCA_037444965.1 Actinomycetota bacterium
GACCAATCCACAGCTGCTCGAGCTCTGGGAGCGAGCCGGTGAGGCATACGGCATCCCCTGGGAAGTGCTCGCCTCGATCAACCAGATCGAGTCCGACTTCGGTCGCGGAATGGGACCGAGCTCCGCAGGCGCGATCGGCTGGATGCAGTTCCTCCCCTCGACGTGGGAGGACTGGGGCGTCGACGCGAACGGCGACGGGGTCGCCGATCCGTGGAATCCGACCGACGCCGTCTACGCCGCGGCCCGCTATCTGGCGGCCGCCGGGGCGCACGACGACCTTCCACGCGCCATCTTCGCCTACAACCACGCCCAGTGGTACGTCGACGACGTCCTCGCGGGGGCGGCGCGCTTCGCCGCCGATCCCCTCGCCGCGAGCCTCCTGCTCGCGGTCCCCTCCAGCGGCCCGTCGCTCGAGGAGCTCGAGAGCGCGCTCGAGGAGGCCCGCGCGCGGGCCGGCGAGCTGGAGGCCAGGATGGCCGAGCTGGGAGACGCGCTGGAGCAGGCGGGCTGGCAGCTGAGCAAGGCGGAGCAGAAGGCAGGCAACCCCTCTCTCAGCGATGCTGGCTTCGCCAGGGCGATCACCGCGGTCGACGATCTGACCGCGGACCATGACCGCGTGCAGGCCGAGCTCGAGGCGATCGCGCAGGAGCTGGCCGAGGCGAAGGCCGAGGTCGTGACGCTCGAGCAGGACCTCGTCGTCGCCAAGGCGCAGGCCGGCTCGAACGACCTCGGCGGTCTGCTGCCGCCTCCCCCGACCCAGGCGGCCGGGGCGGTGATCGACTATGCCCTGTCCAAGCTCGGGGTGCCGTACCAGTGGGGCGGCAACCACGGCTTCTCGCTCGAGCAGATGGTGTCGGGGGAGCCGTCGCTCGCCTACGGGTTCGACTGCTCGAGCCTGCTCGCCTGGTCGTTCGCCAAGGGGTCCGGGATCTATATCGGCGACTGGACGGGCACGCAGTGGGAGAACGGGGCGATCGCCTCGGGCGCCTCCCGCGGCCTCGGGCCCGCACAGGGCGGCTCGCCGCCGCCGGGCGGGTACCTCCCTGGCGACGTCATCTTCTTCAACAACACGGACCACGTCGCCCTCTACATCGGGAACGACCTGTTCGTGCACGCGCCGCACACGGGCGACGTGGTCAAGATCTCGCGGCTCTCCGAGTACGGGCCGGTCTGGGGCTGGGTCCGCTACGAGCAGCTGAGCGGCGTCGTCCCCTCGGACACGCCGGTGCCGGCGACCGAGGCGGCCTCGACCCTCGCCGGGGACGACGTGCGCGTCTTCACGGTCGTCGGCGCATCCGCTGCGGCGGACGAGTCCGTGCTCACGTTCGACCGCTAGGTCAGAGCCTGAACGAGCGCGCTCGGTGGCAGGCCGAGCTCCTCGAGCGTTCCCGCGGCAACGGCCGCGACGAGTGCCGCGACGCAACGCGGGCAGAACTGCGTCCCGGCCCCACGTTGCAGCTCCGCGAGAGCAGCCCTGGCAGGCCGGGCAGGCCGGTAGACGCGGGCCGTCAGCATCGAGTCGACGGCGTCCGCGGCGTGGATGATCCTCGCGGCGAGAGGGATCCCCTCGCCCGCGAGTCCGTCGGGATAGCCGGCACCGTCGTAGCGCTCGTGGTGGTGGCGGACCGCGGGGACGACCCCGTCGAACCCCCCGAGCTCGTCGATCATGCGGGCCCCCTCGACCGAGTGACGGCGCATGAGCGCCCACTCCTCGTCCGTCAGGCGTGAGGGCTTGAGCAGGATCTCGTCGGGAACGGCGAGCTTCCCGATGTCGTGGAGGAGAGCGGCCTCGGCCAGCGCCTCGAGCTCGCCCTCGTCGAGCCCGAGCTCCGCGCCGACGGCGAGAGCGATCCGGCGCACTCTGCGCGAATGGCGCCCCGTGTAGGCGTCTCGTGCCTCGACCGCCTCGAGGCTCTGGAGCGCGCTCGTCACGGGGGCGGGTTTCGCGCTCGCTGACGGAATGCCTCCTACCGCGACCGGGTCCGCCTCGGCGGTGCGCGAGGAGGGCGCGCCTACACTGGCGAGATGCGCATGGCGCTCGAGATCCTTCTCGCCCGGAGCGTCGGGCGGCTCTCACGACTCGCAGGACGGGGCGGCGGAACGACGCTACCCGGGAAGCTGCTCGCCGCGATCGACCCGGCCGCCGTCGCGCGGCTCAGCCGGACGCTCCCTGCCGGGACGGCGCTCGTCTCGGCGACGAACGGGAAGACGACGACTGCTGCGATGGCCGCCGAGATCCTCGCCGGGAGGTTCAGGCTCGCCCACAACCGGGCCGGGGCGAATCTCCTCTCCGGGATCGCCTCGACGCTGATCGAGGCACGCGGGGCGGAGCTGGCATTGCTCGAGGTCGACGAAGGCGTCTTCGCCGAAGCGGCGAGACAGGTGGAGCCCCGCGCGGTCTGCCTGGGCAACCTCTTCCGCGACCAGCTCGACCGGTACGGCGAGCTCGAGCTCGTCGCGGAGCGCTGGCAAGGCGCGCTCTCGGCGCTTCGGCCCGGGGCGATGGTGGTCGTCAACGCCGACGACCCGCTGGTCGCCTCGCTCGCGCGCGGCCGGGACGGCGTGCTCCACTTCGGCGTCGACGACCCGGCCGCCGGCCGCCCGCGACTGCCCCACGCCGCCGACTCGAAGTACTGTGTCGACTGCGGCGTCCCCTACACGTACGGCGCCGCCTACGTCGGCCACCTCGGTGACTACCGCTGCCCGCGCTGCGGGTTCGCCCGGCCCTCGCTCGACGTCGCCGCCCGCTCGGTCGAGTCCGGGGGGCTCGACGGCGTGGCCTTCGACCTGGCTACCCCGCAGGGAGTGCGCCGGATCGAGCTGACCTTGCCCGGGCTGTACAACGTGTACAACGCCGTCGCGGCCGCGTCGCTCGCACTCGCCCTCGGCGCGCTCCTCGACGAGGTCGAGGCGGGCCTCGCCCGGTTTCGCGCTGCCTTCGGGCGCTTCGAGCGCATCCCGGTCGAAGACCGGAGCCTGGAGGGTGGAACCGGTGTCGAGCGCCTCCGCGAGGGCCATCGACTCGACGACGTCGGCGAAGAGGATCGT
>JBBILK010000312.1:0-4205 GCA_037444965.1 Actinomycetota bacterium
GCCGCTCGTCCGAGGGCGCGCCGGCCACGTGCGTCATACCCTCGAGCCGGACGTAACCCTTCGAGCCGTAGACTTGGAAGCTGAAGCCGCCGCCCGTCGCCGTCATCGTGCCGAGGTAGCCCGACATGCCTTCCTTCATGCGGAACAGGATCGAGGTCGTGTCGTCGGCGTCGATCTCGACGGCCCGCCGGAAGCTCTGGCAGTAGACGCGATCGATCGGGCCGCAGAGGTCGATCATGCCGTCGATGGCATGGACGCCCATCGGCGTGAGCCCGCCGCACGGCGTCTCCGTGCGGTCGGCGCGCCACTGGCTCGGCGTCAGGAAGAGCGCGTTCGGAAACGTCATCGTCGCCTCGACGTGCATGAGGACGCCGAGCTCGCCCGACCGGATCCGCCGGCGGAGCTTCGTCATCTCCGGGTGGAAGCGCCGGTTGTAGCCGACGCCGAGCGTGACGCCCGCAGCCCGGATCGCGCCGACCGCCGCCTCCGCGTCGTCCCTGGTGAGCGTGAAGGGCTTCTCGCAGAAGACGTGCTTGCCCGCGTTCGCAGCGGCGATCACCTGGCGCGCGTGCGCCGAGTGGGGTGTCGCGAGCACGACCGCGTCCACCTCCGGATCGGCCAGGAGCTGCTCGTACCCGTCGACCAGGCGGAGCGCGTGCTCTCCGGCGAAGGCTTCCACCTCGGGTGAGATCGTCCGCGTGACGCCGGCGACGAACCGCACCGCGTCGCTCGTGCCCTGGACCGACTCGACGAGCGTCTTGCCCCACCAGCCGAGCCCGACGATGGCTGCCCTGATCACCGCCCCTGTCCTGCTCAGCTCGTCGCGATCAGGGAGTAGCGGGGATCGGCTGCCAGGCACTCGGCCTCGGGGATGCCGTGCTCCTTGCGGACGCTGTTGGTGCCGAGGACGAGCGCGACCATCTTGTAGAGAGCGTGCCGCCGGCTCATGCCCTCGCGACCCATGCCGCAGTCGGAGCAGACGACGAGCCGCTCGAGGGGGATGTGCTCCAGCGCGAGCCGGATCACGTCCGCCACCTCCCCGGGCGACTCGACCTGGAGCGTGTGATGGTCGATCACCCCGATGCCGATGCGCTTGCCGGTGATCTGCTTGCCGATCGCCGCGAGGTCCGCGGTCCCGGAGCTCTTCGTCTCGAAGGTGATCACGTCGGCGTCGACCTGGTTCAGGAACTCGAGCGCCGGCTCGTACGACTGCACGGTGGCGAACATCCGCTGCTGCGACGGGTTGCCCCAGCACGTGTGGCACCAGACCTCGGTCTTCTCGCGCAGGCCCCTGACCGTGTTGTTGAACACCTGCACCATGAAGGCGGGGTTGATGACATCGTCGACGATGCCACGGGCGGCGAGCAGGTGGATCTGGGGCTCCTCCATCTGGATCACCGGGCAGCCGGCGTCGGCCAGCGCGTGCAGCTCCTCGTTCAGTGCATCGCTGATCGCCATGATCCGCGAGGGGAGATCCTCGTAGTACGAATCCTGGACGGCGAACGCGACGAGCTCGGGCGTGACCGTGCCGAACTTCACCGGCTTCGTCGTCAGCCGCTGTGCCGCTTTCCACATCTCGGCGTACTGGAGCTCGCCGCGCCCGACGGGCCCGACGATCCTCGGCATCACCCGCGCTTCGAGGTAGTCGTGGAGGATGTGGCCTCGCGGGAAGCCGAGCCCGCCGGCACCCGCCCGCGCCAGCTGTGGTGGGCGATCGTGCTCGAACCCGGACATGTGCTGGGGCGGATAGCGAGTCCAGCTCTGCCCGCCGACGTCGTGGTCGAAGCGGCAGTCGCCGTCGGTCACGACGTCGAGCCCGGCGAGCTCCTGCTCGCGGAGGTACACGGAGAGCGCGTCGACGTACTGCTCGCGGAATCCGATGTCGACCATCGCGTCGAGGAACGAGCGGGTCCCGAGGTTCTCCGTGTACCAGGACGGCCGCGGCAGCGAGCCGATGATGGTCGTCGGCAGCAGCAGCCCCTCGGTTGCCTTGAGCATGGGCGTATCCTCCCGGGTCGGGGACGGCGTCCCACTATAGTCCCATCGCGAAGAGGTGTGCATCACTGGTGAACAGCCCGCCTGCTGAGATCGTCGTCATCGGCGGGACCTCGGGTCTCGGACGCGAGCTCGCACAGTACCTGGTACGCCGCGGCGAGGCAGTTGTCGTCACCGGACGGGATTCGAGCCGGGCGAAGGCCGTCGCGGCCGAGCTCGGCGGGCAGACCCGCGGCCTCGCGGTCGACCTCGCGCACCCGCAGGAGATCGCGGGCGCGCTCGCCGACGTCGCAGCGGTGAAGCACCTCGTGCTCGCCGCGATCGAGCGAGACGCGAACAGCGTGCGCGACTACGACGTCGAGCGGGCGGTGCGGCTGGTGACGCTCAAGCTCGTCGGCTACACGGAGGTGGTTCACGTCCTGGTTCCCCGCTTCGCTCCCGAGGCGTCCGTGCTCGTCTTCGGCGGGCTCGCGAAGGACGTGCCCTACCCGGGATCGACGACGGTCACGACCGTCAACGCCGGCGTCACCGGCATCGTCCGGACGCTCGCCGTGGAGCTGGCTCCGGTGCGCGTGAACGGGCTCCACCCCGGGATCGTCGGCGAGAGCCCGGCCTGGGAGGGCAGGGCCCCGGACGTGCTCGAGGCGACCCGGAAGCGAACGCCGACCGGGCGCCTCGCGACGATGGCCGACGTCGTCCACGCCGCGACCTTCCTCCTGGACAACCGGTCGGTCAACGGCGTCGACCTGATCGTCGACGGCGGGCGTCTCTTCGGGTGAGAACGGATCAGGAGGTTGTCGATCAGCGCTGAACGGATCAGAACGGTCGCCGGGCCGTGACGGCGCATCACGTCGACCGGATCGACTGGTCCCGGGCGACCGTGCCCTCCGGCTACGAGGAGCGCTGCGACGGCTTCTCCCGGCAGGCGCTCGTCGACGGCGGCACCGGCTCGGTCCACATGGGCGTCGGCGCCTGCGAGCTCGCGGGCGACGGCCGGATCGGCCCGCATCTCCACTCGTTCGAGGAGAGCTTCTTCGTCCTCGAGGGGAACGTCCAGCTGACGATGCAGGGTGCGACGGTCGAGCTCGGCCCCGGGGACTGCGGCCTGATCCCGGTCGGTGTGCCGCACGCGTGGAGCGGCGCCGGGAGGACGGGCCGCTGGATCGAGATGCTCGCCCCGCGGCCTCGCGCCCCCGGGGAGGGCCGGCCGGCCGATACGTTCTTCCTCGAGGCGGACGCCGCCCGCGCGCGGCCTGCCGCGCCGGTCGACATCCGGGATCCGCGAACACGCCACTTCTTTCGCCTCGGCCGCGACGACATGGACGTCGACGCCCTCAAGCACGGCAGCAGGCTCGACGCCCCGACGGTCTCCGCGAGCATGGCGACCGCCCTCCTCGTCTACAGCGGCATCGCGGTCGACCAGCGCCTCGACGCTCAGCTCTCGACGATGTTCATGGTCGAGTACCAGCCGGGGGGAGTCGCTCATCCCCACGACCACCCGCTCGAGGAGTTCTACGCGATCCTCGAGGGCGAGGTCGAGGCGGTCGCCGACGGCAGCCGCTACACGCTCCGTCAGGGCGACGTCTTCTGGACGGGGGTCGGCTGCGTCCACGCCTTCTACAACACGAGCGACGCGACCGTGCGCTGGCTCGAGACGCAGGCGCCGCAGCCGCCGGCGCGCCACTCCTACCGGTTCGACCGCGACTGGGAGTACCTCGAGCCGGGCTAACCGACGTCCTTGCCGGAGTCGAGGACGTCGGCGCGGCGGTCGTGCTGACGCCCGACGACGAACCACACGCCCTTGACGGGCTTCGTGCCGACGTTTCGCAGGCAGTGAGGGACGGTCGAGTCGAAGCAGATGGAGTCACCCGGGCCGAGCACGTAGGTGTCGAACCCGACCGTGACCTCCAGCTTGCCGCTCAGGACGAGGCCGTACTCGCGCCCGGAATGGCGGATGAACCGGTCGCCCTGGCACGACGAGCCGCCGACGTCGTAGACGACGTACAGGAAGTCGGCATCGGGATCGCGCTGCGGGGTGAGCCGTTCCCACCGCACGCCCGTCTCCAGGTTGATCGCCTGGCGGGCGCCGGCGCGCTGGACGTGCTGCTCCTCGGGGCCGCTCGGCGGCGGAGGGGCCTCCGCACGACGGGCGGGCGCCGGCGCCGCCGGCGCTGCGGTGGCCTGGTCGCCGCCGATCCCGCTGAACAGCT
>JBBILK010000313.1:0-4197 GCA_037444965.1 Actinomycetota bacterium
GCGCTCCTGGACAGCGTGGAGCGCGGGCAGCAGGAGCTGGCGGCGAGCTCGCGCCGCATGACCCCCTCGTGCGAGCCGACCATCGACGTCGACGCGCCGGGCGCCGCCCTCCCAGCCCGAGCCGGGCGCCCCGAGCAGGCGGTCGACGGCGCGCCGTTCCGCCTCGCTGGCCTTCGCCTCGAGGAGGTGGAGGTCCATGGAGCAATGCTAGTCGCGGAGCGCGCCGGCAGGCTGCTCGACCCGGCCCGCCTGCGCCTTCGTGCCGGGAGCGAGCTTCTCGACCCGGATCGCGGCCGCCTTGAACTCGGCCGTCCCGGACTTCGGGTCGGTGACGTCGATCGTGAGCACGTTCGTCTCCACCTCGTCCGGGAAGTGGAACGTCATGAACGCGAGGCCGGGCCGCAGGGACGGGTCGACGCGCACGGGCGCCTCGACCGAGCCTCGCCGGGAGGAGACGCGGGCGACCTCGCCGTCTTCGAGCAGCAGGCGCTCGGCGTCCTCCGGGGAGAGGCCGATCGCCTCGCCGCGGTGGAGCGGCGAGCGGTACAGGTTCGACTGCACGCCCGTGTTGTACGACTCGAGCCGGCGGCCCGTCGTCAGGCGGATGGGGAATTCGTCGTCGAGCTCCTCGAACGGCGGCCGGTACTCGACGACGCTGAAGGGGGCGGCCGGGCCCTGCCGGGGCTCCTCCCAGAGCCGCCCGTGCAGGAACGGCGAGCCCGGATGCTGCTCGTCCGGGCACGGCCACTGGATCCCGCCGAGCTCCTCGAGCCGCGCGTAGCTCATGCCACGGTGCATCGGGCTGAGCGAGCGCAGCTCGTCCCAGACCTGCTCGGCGGTCGGGTCTCCCCAGTCGAAGCCGAGCCGGCGCGCGAGCTCGGCGAGGATCCACATGTCGTCGCGGGCCTCTCCCGGAGGATCGAGCGCCTTCCGGACGCGTTGCACGCGTCGTTCGGAGTTCGTCACGGTCCCCTCGCTCTCGCACCATGACGCGGCGGACGGGAAGACGACGTCCGCAAGCTCACCCGTCCTCGTCATCACGATGTCCTGCACGATCAGGAAGTCCAACCCTTCGAGCAGCCGGCGGGCGCGCAGCACGTCGGCCTCGGAGTCGGCCGGGTTCTCGCCGATCACGTAGAGCGTGCGGAGCTCGCCGCGCTCCATGCCGTGGAACATCTGGGTCAGGTGCCACCCGTAGTGAGGGCGGATCTCGACTCCCCAGGCGGCACGGAACCGCTCGCGCGCCTCGGCGTCACGCTCGAGGTCCTGGAAGCCGGGCAGCTTGTTCGGGATCGCCCCCATGTCGCCGCCGCCCTGGACGTTGTTCTGGCCGCGGAGCGGGTTCAGGCCCGAGCCGTAGCGGCCGACGTGCCCGGTCAGCAGCGCGAGGTTGATGAGCGAGAGCACGTTGTCGACGGCGTTGTGGTGCTCGGTGATCCCGAGCGTCCAGCAGATCTGCGCCCGGTCGGCCCGAGCGTACGCGTGCGCGACCTCGCGGATGACGTGCGCCGGCACGCCCGTGATCCGTGCGCCCTCCTCGAGCGTGAACGGCTCCACCGAGACGGCGTACTCCTCGAACCCCTCCGTTGCCCGCTCGACGAACGCCCGGTTGACGAAGCCGGCGTGGATGATCTCGCGGGCAATCGTGTTCGAGAGCGCGATGTCGCTGCCGACGTCGAGCCCGAGCCAGAGATCGGCCCAGCTCGCCGAGGAGGTACGGCGGGGGTCGACGACGAAGAGCCGCGCGCCGCCGTGCACGCCCTTGAGGACGTGGTGGAAGAAGATCGGATGCGTCTCCCTGGCGTTCGAGCCCCAGAGGAGAATCACGTCCGTCTCCTCGATCTCGCGATAGGACGACGTCCCGCCGCCCGCGCCGAACACCGTCGCCAGACCGACGACGCTGGGAGCGTGTCAGGTGCGGTTGCAGCTGTCGACGTTGTTCGTGCCCATCACCTGGCGGGTGAACTTCTGGGCGAGGAAGTTCATCTCGTTCGTCGCCTTCGAGCACGAGAACATCCCGAAGGACTTCGTCGTGTCCGTCGCTCGGGCACGCCGAAGCCCCTCGGCCGCCCGCTCGAGCGCGACCTCCCAGGTGGCGGGCCTGAGCACCCCGTCCTCACGCACGAGGGGCGCGGTCAACCTGCCAGTCCGTCGCATCGCCGGTCTCACCTCCTCTCGGCAGTCCCTGCCCGGATTCTACGTTCCGGGAGCGTCGGGGCTACAGTCTGGCGGTACAGCTCTAGGCGGCGTTGTAGCAACCAGACATATCCGGCGCGTACACCCCTGGACTCCCGTCGACGTACGATGTGGCCATAGCCACGTCGGAGGCGAGCACCGAGCGCAAGGTCCTCGCCGAGATCATCTCCACGGTCGCGTCCTCGCTCGATCTCGCGGAGGTGCTCGGCGCGGTGGTTCGCCTGCTCTCCGAGGCGAGCGCCGTCCACGCCTGCTTCGTCTACCTCCTCGAAGACGACGGTGGACGTCTCGTGCTCGAGGCTGCGTCCGAGCCCTACGCCCACCTCGTCGACAGGGTCGTCCTCGAGCGCGGCGAGGGTCTCGCCTGGTGGGCGCTCGAGCGGCGCGAGCCCGCGTTCATCCGCGAGAACGCGCTCGCCGACCCCCGCTTCAAGTACGTGCCCGAGCTCGAGGAGGAGAAGTTCCAGTCGCTGCTGTCCGTGCCGATCCTCGCCAGGGACGGGAGCGCGATCGGGGTCGTGTCGCTCCACTCCGAGGCGCCCCGGGAGTTCACGCAGGCGGAGGTCGAGTTCCTCGTCTCGAGCGCATCGCTCGTCGCCGGCGCGATCGACAACGCCCGCCTCTACGAGGAAGCCCGCCGGCGGGTGCGGGAGCTCGAGCAGCTCACCGGGCTCGGCGAGCAGACCGCCCGCGCGGAGACGCTCGACGAGCTGCTCCCGGCCGTGGCGGAACGCGCTCTCGAGCTCCTCGGCGCGTCGTCGTGCCATCTCTACCTGCTCGATCCGGGGAGCGAGGAGCTTCGCCTCCGCGCCTCGGCGCCGCCCGACGCGAGCGCCCGCGAGGTGCTCACGCTCGCGAGCCTCGGCCCCGAGATCGCTCGCAGCGGCCGGCAGGCCTCGCTCGCCGTTCCGCTCGTGGCCGGCGAGGAGCTCCTCGGCGTGCTCCTGGCCGAGAGCACCTCCGAGATCGACCTCGCGCGCGCCGTCTGCAACCAGGCAGCAGTCGCGCTCAAGAAGATCGAGCTGATCGAGCGCCTGACGGAGAAGAACCTGATCAAGGACTTCTTCGAGGAGCTCGCTCTCGGCGGCGCGCCGGCAGAGCTCGAGGCCAGGGCCTCGCGGCTGGGCTGCGACCTCGGCCGCCGCTACCTCGTCCTCGCGGCCGCACCGCCCAGCGACCGGCTCGAGCGAGCGCTCGCCTCCGCGGCTCCCGGGTCGCTGTTCGACCGCCGGGACGACTCCATGCGCGCGCTCCTCCGGATCCCGCCACGGGGGGAGCGGCCGCTCGTCGAGGAGGTGCGGCGCGCGCAGGGAGAGCTCGATCCTCCGGTTGCGATCGGCATCTCGAGCCCGTGTCGCGGAGCTGCCTCCTTCCCCGCCGGCTTCGAGGAAGCGCGCCACGCGCTCGTCGGGACGAGCGTGCTCCAGGCGAAGCCGGGCGTGATGACCTACGACGAGCTGGGGCCGTACAAGTACCTCCTGCGCATGTCGCTCGACTCGGACGTTCGCGACCCTCACCGGGACGCGGTCGCCCGGATCGCCGAGTACGACCGGAAGCGCTCGACGTCGCTCCTCCCGACCCTCGAGGAGTTCCTGCGGCGGCGGGGGAACATCTCGGCGACCGCCGACGCGCTCTTCGTCCATCCGAACACCCTCCGCCAGCGGCTGCGGCGAATCAGAGACCTCTCGGGCATCGACCTGCACGGTGACGACTGGCTGATGGTGGAGATCGCCGTCAAGCTCGTGAAGCTCGAGAACGCGCTCGGTCGCTGACAGCCGGGCGGCCGTCCGTGCCGGAGGCGATAGAGTCATCCGACTCGCACGAGTCCGCGGCTTTTCACGCACGTCACGAAGGAGGGAGAGTTGGCCGGCCGCACGATCGACGACATCCGCCGCGAGTCCGAGGAGCGTGGCATCGAGTTCTACTTCGCGCAGTTCGTGGACATGTACCGCGGCCCAGCGCGAAGCTCATCCCCGCCTGGAACCTCGACGACTTCGTCGA